>VBPQ01000145.1 GCA_005877185.1 Nitrososphaerota archaeon | reverse complement strand
ACAATCTTGTGCGAGGAACACCCTCGACTCGTTATTTAAATCTATAAGGATGAATCGCGAGCTTTGTGAAGATGCGATCGAACGAACAGTTCCTAGTTCGTGTTGACCGTTCCAACAGCGTGGTCGTTATACCCTTAAATAAGAAAATCAGAATCGTTTCGCAAACTTGACGAACAGGCTGATCGCTCATCTTGCTCACGTAGAACTCCTAACTCCTAAGATTGACGAAAGCATCTGGTTCTTCGAGAACCTACTGTCCATGACACTCGTCAAGCGGGACCGCGAGTCAGCCTATCTCAGGGCCTGGGGAGAGTTCTCTGTACCTTTCAGCCTCAGGCTGACGCAGTCCGAAAAACCTGGGCTGGGGCATCTTGCCTGGAGTGCCGACAGCGAGGAGGACCTGAACGAGGTCGCGGCGACCTCGAACGCGAACGGTTCCGCCCTCGGATGGGTGAAGGGGGAGTACGGGCACGGCAGAGCGTTCAGGCTGAGAACCCCCGAGGGGCACATCAACGAGGTCTTCTGGGAGATGGAGAAGTACGTCGCCCCGCCCCACCTCAGGAGCAAGGTGAAGGCGAGACCGATCAGGATGCCCAACGGCGCGATAAACGTCAGGAGGCTCGACCACTGCACCCTCTTCGCCTCTGACGTGAAATCGGTGAGGGAGTTCTACGAGGGGGGGCTCGGCTTCAAGTACAACGAGGGTTTCATGTCGGGGCGGACCGGTTATGAAATCGGGGCGTTCCTGACCGCCCACATCCGGGACCACGACGTCGGGATCATCGGGGACAGGACGGGGGCGAAGGGGAGACTCAACCACATAGCCTACCACCTGGAGAACATCGGAACATGGATCGAGGGATGCGACGTCCTGGTCGAGAACGGGATATTCATCGAGATGGGCCCGCTGCGCCACGGCGTCACGGACAGCTTCGGGCTCTACGTCATAGAGCCGGGAGGGAACAGGGTGGAGCTGTTCCACGGAGGCTACCTCAACCAGACACCAAAGAGCGACTGGACGCCCATAATCTCCGACGTGGACAAGGAGGAAGGCAAGTACGGTACCACCTGGGGGTTGGGGCTGCTCGTCGAGACGTGGCAGACCTACGGGACCCCAGTCGTTCCCGTCCCGGAGAAGGTCAAGCGAGAGATAGCCAAGCAGATGCGGGTCCAGGACCCGTACTCCTTCAACCTGAAGGGCGTCCTGGCCGCCGCAGAGATGACCTAGGCTCCGCCCCGGCCTTCGCGGTCTGGGAGAGCCCTGAGAGCTTCAGCAGCCCCTTGGACCCCGTCCCGCCGTCCGACTGAATCGTGACCCCGGTCACGCCGCGGCTCCGGTCCTTGCTCGCGAGGTAGACGTAGGCCCACGCATGGTCTCTCGGCAGAAGGGCCACCTGCAGCGGGTTGTTCTTCTTCATGTCATCGTCTTTGACACCCTCGAATACGCTGCTCCCCTCGGACCCCATGCTCCGCAGTCCGCGCAGGTCCGTCCTCGTCCCCCCCGGGGCGACCCCGTTGACTCTCACCTTCGGCGCGAGCTCGTAGGCCATCTGCTTGACGAGCCCCCTTATCGCGAACTTCGTGGCTGTGTAGAGGACGCCTCCGCCCCCGGCAGCATAGGCGGCGTGCGAGGTGGTGTAGATGACGCTCCCCCTATTCCTCAGCAGCTGAGGCAGAGCCGCCTTCGTCGCCAGGATGTACCCCTTGACGTTTACGCCGAAGATCTCCTCGAAGCTATCGCCCAGCCTTTCTTTGGGGAACTCGAGCAGGGAGACGAACCCGTCGAAGACACCCGCGCAGCAGACGAGCGTGTCGAGCCTGCCGAAGCGGGAGACCGCCCTCTCAACCGCCCTTTCGTTGTCTTCCAGGCTCGTGACGTCCCCGACTACCGGTACGACCCTCTCCCCCAGCCTCTTCAGGTCCTCGACCTTCTTCCGGTCTTTCTCGAGGACGGCGACCCGGGCCCCCTCTTCAAGGAAGACCTCGACCACACCCCTCCCGATCCCCGAGCCGCCTCCGGTGACCAGGGCGACGTCGCCCTCGAGCCAGCCCAAGACTGGCTACTCTCCGGGTCCCCAGGGAGTCTCCAAGAGCTTCGAGAACATCTTGTAATCGGCCCAGGTCAGGCTCTCCAGCTGCACCGGGTCGAAATAGCTTGTCAAGCCCAGCTTTGGCGACTTGATTTCAAGCCTCGCCCCGTTCCGGGTGTTCACCTTTCTCACCCTGACTACCGCGAATTCATTGGCGAGCTCGATGTAGCCTGTCGTGGGCGTGTAGCCCGGTTCGTTGTTGTCGTTGTCGTTGTCAGCATACTCCTCAGACACTTTTTCACCCCCTGCACTACAGGAAGAAGGATATCCTGTCTATCGTCAGCCTGGACTGGTCGGTGATTATCACCCGGGAGGCAATCTTCCAGCTCCCGTCGACCTTCCTCAGGATGTCCTGCCTGCCGTACGAGAAGGTGTCGTAGGAGGTGTCGTCCCCTCTGTGCACGTATACTAGGTTGTTCGACTTCACCTTCACCTCGTTCTTTCCCCCTCCCTCCTCGACCTGGATGTTCGAGATGAAATGCCTGGTCCTTGAAGGCGGGTTCTCGGCCCACGCGAAGTCCGTCTCCTCCCTCCTCACCCTGTCTTCGAGAAACTCCCGGTTGTCGACTATGAAGCCTCCCTGCTTCCTCTCCAGGAGACCCGAGACTTCCTTCTCTTTCGTTACTCTGAGCGGCATGAAGTAGCTTGCGTCCTGCGTCCAGAGGGCGAGCCATTCCCGGTTCTTCTTCAAGTCCTGCAGCTCCGCCTCCCTGTACAGGAACTGGACGACCTCCCGGTAGGTCTTTTCATCCACCGGCGTCCCGGCCCTGCCGTCGGTCACTGCCTTAGGTACTTGACCAGCTTCTTCCAAAACTCGATCGCCACCATCTCGTTCGGAATCCCGGCTGTCAGGCCTGGGCCCGGCCAGTCCTTGACCGGGTTCCTGTTGTTGATCCCGACGTCGTAGTTGAGCTTGATCTTCCTCGCGGCTATGGACTTTGAGTTCTTCGTTATGTACTTCCAGATTTCGATGTCGTCCTGCTCGACGGCCCCGGCGAGGCTGTGCTGCTGGGTGTAGTCGTCGTACGACTTTTGCTTGAACTTCTCGGGGGCGTCCTTCTCCACCGCGAACCACGCCATGAACTCTGTCTTGTCCGGCGCTATGGGGGTCCACGTCCTGAAGGTCAGGAACGACCCGCGCCCCTGGCTGGTGTTCAGAAACGAAAGGTGAGGAAACAGGTTTCCGTGGAAGGTGAAGGCCTTGCTGAATACGTCCCACTGCCCCGGCTTCAGGTGCTGCTGTGCGAGCGGAAGGAGCCCCGGCCAGTGTATTGGGTACATCATTGGGAGAGGCGCCTTCGTCGGATCCCCGGTGATTACCGAGATGCCGTGGCCGTTGGTCGATGCCTGGGTCCCGACGAAATCTATGTCGGGGAAGATGCCGACGACTATGAGCCACCTATGAGTCGTCCTGAAGTGATATGAATCGGTCCCGAAGTTCTCCGCCCCTATCTTCCAGTTGAAGTTCGAGATGTGCCTCAGCGGCGGATAGAATTCCAGCCCGCCGTCCGTCCGCTTGGTCATCATGTCCAGGTACCAAGTGAAGTCGCCCAGGAATTCCTTGAGCGGCTCCGCCTTCGGGTTCAGGTTCCCGAATATCATCCCGCTGTAGGTCTCGACCTTGACTTTGCTCAGACCCTCCTCGTACTTTTCGAGGACGGGGTAATCACCGTAAGAGGAGTCCCTGTAAGAAACGCCGATCAGCCTCCCTTTGTCGTTGTAGGTCCAGCCGTGGTACGGGCACCTGAAGTGAGACGTGTTGCCGACGTCCGCCCTGCAGAGCCTCATCCCCCTGTGCGCACAGATGTTGCTGAACGCCCGTATCACCCCGTCCGAGTCTCTGATCAGTATTATCGAGTCGTAAGGCCCGATGTTCCTGACGATGTAGTCCCCAGGCTTGGGTATCTCCGACTCGTGACCTATGAATGTCCAGACTCTGCTCCAGAGCTTCTCCGTTTCCAGCTCGAAAACGTCGGGGTTTGAAAACATCTGAAGCGGGACGCGGCCCTCGCTTATGCTCTTCTCGGCGTCGTCGAGGAGGGCA
>VBPQ01000139.1 GCA_005877185.1 Nitrososphaerota archaeon | reverse complement strand
GTCAAATGCCTTCCGGTCATCTTTGACCTATCCGTAACTCTGTCACGTCATCGAGGCCAAGGCTCGGAGGAGCCATCCGAGATATTAACCTGCTCCCCACTCAGCGAATATCGTAGGTTGCATTCAGGTTCAGAGCTTCATCGTACCTGCGACTCGCGACGTTGCTCGTGGGAGTGATCACGACCTCAATAAGGGATGAACCACCCCCGAGACTAGGTGTCCTCCCACCACGCTCATGTCCTTCCTCCCCAGGTTGGCATGCAGGTGCAGGAACTGCTTCTTCTCCATCATCGTGATATTTCCCAGCATGCTCGTTACTTCCATGTTTTCGTTGTACAGGTGCTCCTCGTACTTCTTCGTCTTGCGATTGTAGTAGGCTACCTTCGCCTTCCGCAGCGTCCCGATTGCCTCGACTCGTGCGGTCCTCAACCTCTCACGTCGCGCGATTGCTAGGATGCTCTCCTGGACTGTCTCGCCGCTCCGCAGATGATAGATCTTTGCCACAGGGTCGAAGGTGGTGGGCCTCGAGTTAAAAGTTAAACTCGTCTCCGGGGAAATCACGAGAGATGCGCCTCCATCTGAACAAGCCGGGGATTCGCGCGCTAGGGGTCGCCGAGAGCTTCAAGGAAGGCGACGTCAAATCCAGACTGGCGGGGGTTGTCATGAGAAGCGACCTGGTGATTGACGGGTTCGTCTTCGGGACCGCCACATTGGGAGGAGACGATGCAACTATGAGCGTGGTGAAGATGTTCAGAGCGCTTCGCAGGAACGACGTCAACCTAATCATCCTCTCGGGGTGCATCATCAGTATGTACAACATCGTCGAGGTGGATTCCGTCTCGAAGAAGACTGGATTGCCTGTCATCTGCCTCACATACAACGAATCTCGGGGAATCGAGCGGGCGATAAAGCATCACTTCAGCGACAGCGGGAAGAAACTCGCGAGTTACAGAGGTCTTGGCGAAAGGCGACAAGTGAAACTGAGTTCGGGGTACCGGGTCTACGTGAGGGCGAGTGGAGTGACCGACCGGGAAGCCGAGGAAGCTATCAACCTCTTCACCCTTCAAGGGTCGATACCCGAGCCTGTGAGAGTGGCGAAACTCCTTGCTAGGGCCGTTGGAGCTTGACGCCTGGATTCATGAGCCACTTCGGGTCGTAGATATCCTTGATCTGGACCATCAGCTCGTAGGTCTCTGGATACTGCTCCTTCACGTATCCCGCACGGAGAAGGCCGTCGCCGTGTTCCCCGGTGATTGAGCCACCCATCTTCCAGACCTCTTCGAAGCAGCTACTCATTATCTCGCTGAGCAGTTGCTTGTCACGGCCGTCGCTCAGGTCGAGAAGCGGTCTGACGTGGAGGTTTGCGTCTCCCGCATGCCCATACGAGATGAACTCGAGGCCGAGGTCGGCGAAGGTCGTCTCCAGGAAGGCGAGCAGGTCTCTCAGCTTTCCCGGCGGGACCACGAGGTCCTCTATTCCAGGCACAGGATGTCTATTTCCACTCCTCACTTCACCAGCTATGGTGAGCGCAAGGTCGCGTGTTTCCCAGGCTTTGCTCATCTCTCCCGCCTCCCTCAGGAGGAACGGGTCAAACTTCGCCAGTTTCTCGTTCTCTGCGACTTGTTCAAGAACTCCTCGGAGCTCCGCCTCGTCCCTGCCCTCAATCTCGACGTAGACCAGGTACCCCTTCTCGGAGCCTTGAAACTGTTTGAGTAATTCCCCTCTTTTCGCCTTGAGAAAGATAGACTTGTCAAGAAGTTCGACTGCGCTGGGTTTCGAGGCCCTGAGTTCCTCCACGACAAACTCCAGGTCTTTCAACGAGTCGATGCTGACGACCAGCAAACTACGGAGGGGTGCTTTCTCCCTCGCTCTGCATGTTAACCGGGAAATCAGACCGAGCGTTCCTTCCGAGCCGACGAAGAGCTTGGGTAGGTCGAAGAGCCCATCGTGGATAAGCCTCTCGAGCCGATAGCCTGAGGAGTTCTTCGTCGTCTTCGGCTTTTCGCGAAGTATCGACCTCCAGTTGTCCGCCACAAGGCTCGCTACCTTCCTCGTGCTGCTGTCGCCGTGCAGTGCTTCGTCGAGCGGTAGGGCCTTCACGACTCTTTTTCCCTCCTCTGGAAGGACGACCGTCAGTTCCTTGACGTAGTCGATGGTTGAACCGTATTTCAGTGTCCTCGCCCCGGATGAATTGTTGCTCACCATCCCTCCGATGGTGCATGCCCTATAGCTCGAAGGGTCGACTGGCATCCAGAGGTTCGCGTGTCCTAGAGTGAGGTTCAGGTCGGCCTTGATGACAGCCGGGGTGCAGAAGAATTCGGTCCCAGTTATTCGTACATCCTTCCGAGTCTGCACGACGACGTATCCGCCCCCTACAGACTGGCTGGGGATCGAGGTGCCCGAACCGCGGGGAGTTATTGGAACTAAATCACGGTTCGCCCTCTGAATGACTTGCAGAAGGTCGCCTTCTTCCTCGGCAACCATGACGGCTCGCGGCTGAATCGTGAGGATTCCGGCGTCCCTGGAGTACTCGGCGAGCAGCCTCTCATCGGTCAGCGTTCTCAATGGCTCAATCGTGAACTCATAGGTTCAGTGAGGAGCGTATCCCGCGTAATTCGACTTCACTATGACCATGCCGTGCATAAAGCCGTGGTAAGCACAGTAGTAGACGTAGGTTCCCGGTGCTGTGAAGGTGAACGTGTAGCTCTGTCCTGGATTGAGATTCCCACTGTTGAAGGCTCCACTCATCGAGCTGGCGGTGTGCGGCGATGTGTCGTTGTTGGTCCAGGTCACCGTGTTATTCACGCCGATGATAAGGGTGATGTTATCGGGCGAGTAGCCCGCCGCTGAACTGTTCGACGCTGCCCCTCTGACGATGGCCACCTTCACGGTCATGATGCTAACCTGCTGTTTGGAGGTCGTGCTTCTCACTATCGCACTGGTGGAAGTCTGGGTTGTACTGCTCGAGTTGGAGGCCGACGATTTCGAACCAGATTGGCTTGATTCCGTGCTCGTCGTAGACGCCACAGTGGGCCCACCCGCTAGCGTGAAATATCCAGCGGTAAGAACAAGAATGAAAATCAGAATCACCACCCCCACGCCGGCCATCAAGAGGCTGCGTTTCATCCCTCAGCGCACCTGAAAAAGGGATGGTGTCCTCAACCGCCGGCAGCTACAACGACTATGGTCCCCCGCATTGTCGTGGGGTGAAGCCGACAGAAGTAGTTGTAGGTTCCCGGAGTCTTCAAAAGGATCGGTCCACCGATGTCGCCGGCGTTTAGGTTTCCAGTGTCGAAGACTGGACTTCCACCGATGGTCATATTAGCGGTGGCGGTGTGGAACACGCCGACTCCACCCTGAATGTCGACGTTGAAGAAAATCACTGAATTGTTCTTGTCGATTACGAGCCTCACTGGGTTTGGAGCGTAGGCGTCCGTCGTCTTCGTCGCGGCGCCCACGGTGATGTTGATTCTTATCGTCGTGATATTCCCCAGGTTGATAGGTGTGGTCGTCGTCGTTATGTTCGGGGCGATTGCGAACTGATAGTAACCGAGGACTCCAACCGAGGCGACAATCAAGACAGAAACGATAATCCCGGCGGCCGTGGAACCTACCTTGCTCAATGGATTCCTTCTGTAAGCCCACGAGCCAATAAGGTATTAAACAATTTCTCGGTGAAGAGGGAGTCTCTTCTCGAGGGTGTAAGGTTAAAAATGACTGATGAAGGGTCTTGTCCCCGTGGGCAACGAAGGGAGCGAGGCAGATGAGAGCCCTACATCTGCTACGAGTGAAGGAACTGAAGACGAAAGAAAGGTCCGACAAGCCACTCAAATGCGCCCGGGCGGGCAAGTTGTTGTCTTCCCCTCGAAAACAACCGGTTCCTCTTCTTCGTACATCCCACCGCCGCCACCGACTCCCCAGCAGATTGCAGCAGGGAGGAGGAGGTTCGTCAGATTTCTCGTGGGGGTGAGTGCGTTGCTCTCCCTCGCC
>VBPQ01000144.1 GCA_005877185.1 Nitrososphaerota archaeon | reverse complement strand
CTTAGATATGTCCACCGGCACCACGATTTTCAGCAAGAGCGGTACTACGAGTGTTAGTCTTTCAAGTCAGCCATTGAACAATGGCCATACTTATGAGTTCGATATAATAAATAACCAGAGCCAGAACAACTCAGTTACTGGAACCATAACCGTAAGCGGCTAGCGGGTAAACTTTCCTTCTATCAGAAGGATGAAGAGGTTGATTCCTCTGATGAAGAGGTATAGTCTTCTCATGCGCCTTCGTAAATAATGGCGTGCATTCGCATATAAATCGGGAAGGCATTGCCAAACCCGACCTTTCTGTTTGGACCTGGGTTTCGTTCTCTCTATCGGAGTTTTGAAATAGGTTTGTAGTCAGTAGCCACTCTTCACCAGACCCGCATAATCGAAGACCATCACGCCGTCGCTGTAGTTCAGGGCGTACTGAAACTGCTGCTCGTAGTCGGCCTTGCTTGCGGTCGCGAAGACTCCCACGCTCGCTACGATCCCATATCGGATGAGGCCCCGGCTTCCCACCCCATAGGTCTCGAGAACCAGGATCCCCGGCTTCAGAGCGAGAGACGCGTTTGTCGTGGTGATCGCCGTCTCCCCCGCGTGATAGCCGGCCTGAAGGTTCCCGAAGAGGCTCTGCTGTGAAGGGGAAGGCAGAGTAGACATGTCCAGGCTTATCCCGTCCTCCCCGAGACTGTAGATCGACTGAGGCAGTATCTGCGAGCCACTCGTGAAATAGAGCGCGAAGAAGATTCTCACGCCTTGGGCGTGGGCGTCAGTCACGAAGCCCCCCAACTCGCTCCCGTTGAAGAGGAGGTTTCCCGCCCGGTAGACCTGAAAGAAAATCGTGTTGAATCCATGCGACCTGGCGGTGGTGAGCATCGCCGCGAAGTTTGACCCATCGACGATTCCGTTTCCCTGGTTCACGTATAGAATGACCGGTTTGCCGGCATTGCCAGGAGAGAGCCGAAGGAGATAGGCGGAGTATAACAGCCCGAGAGATGCGGCGACCAAAGCCGCAATGATGTAATACTTTCTTGCTGGGGAGCCACGTCTCCTACTCTTCAACGAATGGACGAACTCGCCGGGTCTAATATGCAATCCACACAAGCGGGTTGATCGCACCAATGAGACAACCATGCTGAACGACACGCTCAGAGCACAATAAGTTACTAGACTGCTCAGATCCATGGCCAAAAGCACACAGCTCTGTCTTCTCCCCAGCGATACTCTGAGGGTCAATCTGGAAGTGGACATCATGAGACAGTAGAATGTATAGTACATGCGATACAAGCGTCAATCTACAACGATACATCGGTGTGGTTAAATACAAAACCAGCATTACCTCTCATGTACTCAATTTCGTTCCGTTCGCCTCCATGTTTAGTGTTCGTAGGTGGTTCTCTGAATCCTCTTCCCGGTGTGTTTCCCGCTTTGCTTTCTTGTGGTCTCCATTCCGTGCTTTCCGTCCTTCCTTCCATCTCCGCTGACGCCTCGTTTTATGTTGACAATCGATTCATCGATCGGACCAAGCGTACCCAAGCAGGAAATAGGTGCACATGGTGTAGAGTCCGCTCCAGCCGTCGCTAACGAGTCTGCCTTTATTGGGGCCCGTAGTGGCACTGGATTCCTCCCGTCGCTAGCGGCGAATGCGCCTGAGAAGCTCGACCCGATTCTATCGTTGAAGTCTGTGAACCAGAATTACGAGCCGTCCGAAGAGGTTCTAGACCTCCTCGATACGTTCAGGACGATGACGAATGACTGTGTCAGGATTGGGCTGGCGAACAACGCGTCGACTCTGAAGAGGCTCTCCCTATTATGCTACAAGGAGTTGAGCAGATACAACATCGTCAGTTACTACAAGCTGCACGCAATATCCAGAGCCGCAGGGATGCTCGCATCGAGGAAGAAGTCGATCATGAGGGGAGTAGCGACGAAGGATCCGTACGCTGTCAGGCCGCAGCTCGTATCCTGCTAGGGCTTCAAGGTGGAGAATGGGATGCTGAAGGTGCCGCTGGGCGAGAGGAGATACTTCCATGTACCGCTCAACGGGCATACCCTGAAGGTTTTATCCGAGGCGGGCCTGAAAGTGCGTTCGTTCACGCTGACCGCCAATTTGCTCAGCCTGACGGTCTCCAAATATGTGGAGGAAATCAAGTGTACAGGGGCAGCTGGCCTAGACAGGAACTTACGCAACCTCACATACGGAAACGAGGAGAGGGTCATCCAGTACGACCTATCGGTCGTGGTCAGGATCGCGAAGACGACAAGGAAGATAGTCAGCTCGTTCAAGAGGAACGACACGAGAATCGGAAGGGGGATAGCCTCGAAGTACGGAAAGAGGAGGAGGAGCAGGATTAACCACCTGCTGAACTGCGCCACTAAGCAGGTCGTGGAAGAGGCCTACCACAGTAAGGAGGCGATAGTCCTGGAGGACATCAAGGGAATCCGCAGGCTTTACGCGAGGGGAAACGGTCAGGGGGGCGAATTCAGGGGCAGAATGAACTCATGGTGGTTCGGGGAGGCCCAGAGGCAGATAGAGTATAAGGCGAAATGGAGGGGCGTTCCTATCATCCATCTTACGAAGGGCGAGACGAGGGGCACCACGAAGGACTGTGCGAGATGCGGGGAGAGACTCCAAGTCGCGCAGCAGGGGCAGGACGAGATGAAGCACCGACGGCAGCTGTGGTGCGGTCGTTGCGGGAGATGGGTGGACCGTGACATCAACGCGGTGATGAACCAGTCACGGAGGGGGCGGTTGAGGTTCGACCGTTCCCTGCCCAACAAGGCGAAAGGCGAGGCAGGTGAAGCAATGAAGGGGAACCCGACGACTCCGGTAATCCTCAGAGTCGATGCCTCGAAGATGACTCGGAGGGGTATCCCGAAGAGTTATCAGAATCATATGTAGAGCGAGCCCGTTCACCGACCGAATCGGACGAGGGGCGCTGACCTAGGGGCGGTTGAGCTCGTTTCTTATCCTGCTCGCTATCTCCGTCAACTCTTCAGGAGCGAACTTCTTCCTCTCCATGAACCTCCCCTTGTCAGCGAACTTCACGGGTATCACGTGAACGTGGACGTGCGCCACCACCTGATTGGCGGCCTCCCCGTTGTTCTGGACGAACCTGAACCCGTCCGCGTGCACGGCAGAGACTACCGCCCTCGAAATCCTCGAGGCGAGCATGAAGAGTTCCCCTATCTCCGACTCATCCATCTCCCAGATCGTCTCTCCGTGTTTCTTCGGGCATACCAGAAGGTGACCCTCCGAGAACGGCGCGATGTCAAGGAAGGCTATGTGGTCTTCGTCCTCATAGACGATGTTGGAGGGCTGCCTCCGCTCGACGATCCCGCAGAAGACGCACCGAGCCGCCGTCGATCTCGCAGACTTGCGACCTTCTCTCTCTGAGTTCAACCCTGCCACGCTTCCGACCTTCGATGACTCCAAAAGTTTCCCAGTTAATCAGTCATGAACCCAGTTCGTAATATCTTTTCAGGGTTTGTTCGTCTAGCCTGATCAGTGAATGGTGTCTTCTAGCCCTTCTCCCGAGGTCGAGTTCAACAAGTAGTACGGGCCGCCTGGGAAAACCTACCGCCGTCAGCCGGAACGCAAAGAGAAATCCTCTCCGTTTCATATCCTCCCGTACGTCCCGGGTGACCCATGCGACAGCATTCGCGAAGACCTTCCCCTCGTATGCGAAGAGCACCGGGTAAGGTCCTCCCTCCTTCATAGGGTTCGCGAGTCTCCAGTGCCAGAGTGGGTTGGGCTTCCGCGCCCTGGACCTCAGCTCGTCCGCTATGCTGACCTTCGGGTCCGCATACTTGGGCGAATGAACCAGGATCCACCCGAGCCTGAACCGGTCGGTGCCTTCCACGGATGACGACCATGACCCTCACTTTAAAACGCGGTCGCTTTAGGGCAGCCCTGTGCAAACGGAGCTGTATTCACAGGTAGCCAAGAAGGTCCTCAAGGACTCCCTCCATCTGAAGAAGGGCGAGACTCTTACCGTGGAGACTTGGAACAACGGTCTCCCATTCGCCCGGGAGGTCGTGAAACAGGCGAGGCGCATCGGGTGCATCCCGATCACTCTGCTGGAGGATGAGGCGGCGTTTCTCGATGGGGTGAAAAACGCCTCGAAGGAAATCTTCGGCTTGATGGGCAAGCAGGAGTACGCGATGCTGTCCGGAAGCGACAGTTACGTCTTCATCCCGGGTCCACCCCTCGCAACCTACACCCGGAAG
>VBPQ01000143.1 GCA_005877185.1 Nitrososphaerota archaeon | reverse complement strand
ATAAACTCAAACTATGGTGGAAACGCCCTCCTTTCCAAGAAATCCCACTCGCTGAGGATTGCTAGCGTCACAGCCAAGGCGGAAGGGTGGCTGGCTGAGCACATGTTGATCATTGGAATAGAGGATGGATCAGGGAGGCTTACCTACGTATCCGGCGCCTTCCCCAGTGCCAGCGGCAAGACCAACCTGGCGATGCTCAAGCCCCCGCCGAGCCTCAGCGACCTCAAGGTGTGGCTACTGGGTGACGACATAGCGTGGCTGCATCTATCCCCCGACGCCAGGCTGTATGCCATCAATCCCGAAGTCGGATTTTTCTGCGTTGCTTCGAACTCGAGTGAGAAGACCAATCCAAACCTTCTAGAGGCAATTCGAAAGAATACGATATTCACAAACGTCGCGCTGACTGCCGAGCGAACGCCGTGGTGGGACGCGCAGCCTCCCGCCCCTTCGATACGGGACTGGCAAGGCAGAATGTGGAAAGCGGGCGGGGCTCCAGCCGCTCATCCAAATTCGAGGTTTACCGTCCCAATCCATCAGTATCCCATGCTTTCTCCCAAATCGGACGACCCGCAGGGAGTTCCGGTATCGGCCTTCCTCTTCGGCGGGAGAAGGTCGGAGTTAGTCCCCCTGGTCCATGAGGCATTCAGCTGGGAACACGGCGTGCTAATAGGGGCCATGATGAAGGTCGAGACCACAGCCGCGGCTGACGGAGTGGTTGGCAGGCTGAGGGAGGACCCAATGGCAATGATTCCTTTCTGTGGCTACAACATGGGTGACTATTTTCGGCACTGGCTGAGCTTCTCGCGAAAGAGCAAGAAGCTCCCCCGAATATTCCAAGTGAACTGGTTTAGAAGGAGCAAGGACGGCGGATTCCTCTGGCCCGGTTATGGTGAAAATCTCAGGGTGTTGAAGTGGATTGTCGGCAGGATTAATGGTGAGGCGGAAGCTGTCGAAACGCCCATCGGCTACGTTCCGGCCCCCGGCTCGCTCGACCTGAACGGCCTCGACCTTCCGAGAGGCGCGATTGAAGAATTGCTCTACGTAGATCGAGAGGGATGGATAAAGGAAGTCAGATCTTCCGAGAGGTTCTTCAAGACGTTTGGAGATAGATTACCGAAAACGCTCTGGCGAGAGTATTGGAAACTGATCGCCAAGCTGCAGAGCTAGATATCAGCGAAGTCATCCGTCATACCTTGAAATGTCATCTTGAGGGTCGGCCCCACTCTTGGAGGAAAACCCAGTCCACCCATTCCGTGCTCGCCATAGCGTTCAGGAACACATATCAGGGAACTCCATCGAACACCCACCTTCAATGCCAAGAACCAAGAGCTCATTTCTCATCACGATTCTCGCTGTCGCGCTCTTCTCTTCTCAGGCCGTCTTTTCAAAGGCAGGGGTGCAAAGCTTCGCCTCGTTGCCAAAACCTGTCTCGGTCACCTGGACGGGCAGCGCCTTCATAGCCTCCTCCCGGGACGGCATAACGCAGCTAGTCAAGGTCGGGATAGACGGCTCGGTGCAGCCATTTGCGACTTCCTTCACGGGGGAGGGCGAAGTCTATGTCGCGGTTTCGCCAGGGCAGGCCGGCTTTCCGGCTGGCGAACTCTTCCTCTGCTCCGGGGACTCGGTCTACGAGGTAGACTCATCGGGCGCCTCCGCAAAGTTGTTCTCGACTCCCGCCAAAGGGACGACGATAAACTTCCTCGCCTTCGACAACGACGGATCGTGGGGTTTCCTCCTCTACGCTCTCGGCACGGGTGGCCAGCTCTGGGCGATAGATCCGAGCGGCCGAGCGAACTTGGTTACAAACTTGGGTGCCGGCCTGACCCCGGAGGGGATCGCGGTTGCTCCTCCCGCCTTCGGGAAGTTCGCCGGCGACATGTTGGTCTCGATGGAGGGTTCACACAGCGTCGTGGCGATACCGAGGAGTGATCCGAGCAACTTCACCACTCTAGCAAACTTCCCCGGAGAGGCTCCCGAACGAGTCATGCTGATACCCGCCAACAGCGACCTCTTCTTGGCCAAATATGACCAGGGTGTCATCGTGAGAATGAACTCTAGCGCCTTCTCGGGTTACGCGGGTTCCATCTTGGTGATAACAGAGGGTGAGGCGGGCCAGACTGGCTCGATAAACGTCCTGACGGCAAATGGGAGCAACGTAACGGTGGCCAAAGTCTTCCAAGACCCTGCAAGCCCTCACTTCGAGGGAGCAGCCTTCATTCCTACCCAGCTGGCAACGGCGGTGATTACCACCAGTACGGGCGTAACCACCAGCACGGGCGTACCCGCATCTACACTTTACGCGGGGGTGGCAACGGCCGCGGTGGCCGTCGTGGTCGCTGTGGTCCTAGCTTATGAAGGAGTTTGGGGAAAACAAAGAAGGTCAGCATCCTAAGCGGTAGGATGAATCAGTGTCCACCATCGGTGATTATATACGATTCCACATACATCATGTGGAAGACCGAAAAATGCTGACCTACAAGTTCCGCATTTATCCGACAGCGGCGCAGGCGAGGACGATAGAGGAGACCCTCGAAACCTGCAGGAGGCTCTACAATGCGATGCTTGCCGACAGGATCGAGAAAAGGACAGGCTTCTACGACCAGAAGAAAATGCTCGTGGAGTTGAAGCGTGACAACAATCACCTCAAATCAGTCCACTCTCAGGTCTTGCAGGACGTCGTCCTGAGGCTCGACAAGGCGTATCAGAGGTTCTTCGCTGGCCTGAGCAGATACCCGAAGTTCAGGAGGAGCGGGCGTTACAACTCGTTCACCTACCCTCAATCGGGTTTCAGGCTCGAAGGCGACAGAATCAGTCTCGGCACAATCGGCAAAGTGAGAGTGACGGTTCATCGTCAGGTCGCAGGGGCGATAAAGCGAGTCACTGTAATCAGGGACATCGACCAGTGGTTCGTAGCCCTGCTGGTAGAGGAGCCTCCCGGCCTAGTGCGATCAGGGGATGGCAAGGTCGGCGTGGACGTGGGAATCTCGAACGTCGTGGCCATCAGCGATGGGACGCTGATAGACAACCCACGCTTCTCGAACAGATCTGCGGAGCGAATCAAATCGCTTCAAAGACGCCTCTCCTACAAGAAGAATGGTTCCAGTAACAGGGAGAAAGCGAAGCTGTCTCTCGCGAAGGCGTGGAGGAATGTGAGGAGGCAGAGGGACGACTTCGCCCACAAGCTATCCGACAAACTGACGAAGGAGAACAAGGTCATTGTCTTCGAAGACCTGAAGGTCCCGAACATGGTGAAGAACCACTCTCTCGCATCGGCAATAATGGATGCCCCATGGGGCCAGCTACGCCGACTAACTGCCTACAAGGCAGAAAGGCGTGGTGGACGGGTCATACTCGTCAACCCGAGCGGGACATCGCAGAAATGCTCCGAATGCGGAGAGATGGTTCCGAAGAGCCTGTCGGAGAGAGTCCACGACTGCCCGGGATGCGGGGTGGTCATGGACAGGGATGTGAATGCCGCGCGAAACATCCTGAAGGCGGGTCTGGAACAGGCCCGTGTGGAGGCCGAGCCTCTACTTGTCCAGCGCAGGAGGATAAGCAAGTTTGGCCGATGAAGCAAGAAGCCCACAGGCTTCAGCCGTGGGTAGTTCACCAGTTATGAGGGGGAGGCGCGCGGGGCGAGGCTGATGGCTGCTTGATCTTCGTGAGAGACATCATGATGAGGCGCGTAAAGACGATTGGCCCCGAAAAGACGCTCAGGGAGGCGGCGAGGGCAATGTCAAAGTCTAAGATTGGATCCATAGTCGTCGCGGAAGGCAAACCACTCGGTATCGTTACCGAGGGAGACGTCCTGAGGGCGGTAGGCAGAGGTCTCGACCCGAGCAAGACGAGGGTGGGTGCGCTAATGTCCAGAAAGCTCGTCACGATTACACCCGATGAGAAACTCGAGAACGCCGCAAAGCTGATGGCGGAGGCGCACGTGAAGAAGCTTCCCGTGATGGAGGGGGGTAAGCTCATCGGGATAGTGACACAGACCGACATAGTGGATTCGAGCTTCGACCTCGTAACTTCATTGAAGGAGATGGTCAGGGCGAGGTACAGACCACCGGACTTTCAGCCGTGATTCAACGAGCAGTCGGCAAAAATCGCGGTCGAGAAGCCGTCTCTGAAAATTCGTCGATGAGGTGTGCCGTCCCGAGAAGTGCCAATGAGATTCATGTACTCCCACCTCGACTAGTTACCCCTCGCGACCGGCCGCCTGCGCAGAGACCACTCTAGACTTTCTTCGGTCTCGTGATCATTCCCGCAACCGCGACCAGAATGACGGCCACGACGACGACCCCGAGGACGTACTGAAGGGGCAAGACAGCGAAGGTGGAGATAGAAGCCATGACAACACCCCATCCAGAATAGTAGAGCCGATCCCTCCCCTGCGCCAGCGACACGCCGAACACAAGGATCCAGACCCCGTTGAGTAAGAGGAAGGCTGCGACGGCCTGCGTGGCAGACAAGATGCCAAACAGGTAGAGCGCCAAGGAGAGAAGCGTCGCGAGAATGACTCCTGCACCGAGGCTGACCCTCATACTGAGTTCCTACAGACCGATGCTGTTGAGCACCTCGCCGGAGTTTGCGTCGACGACGAGTATCACCTTCCTTCCCTTGTGGTCGTACCTCACGAACCAGACAGGCGCGTGAAGCAGCTCGGCCTCCCCCACGTCCGAGTCTGTGGTCATCGACTGAATCATGTGGTACTGCTCGTGAGCCCTATGTGACTGGAGCTGGTCAACCAGAGTCTTCGCCTGATTTTTCGCCACTTCTTCGCCTACGTCTCCGTTGAGCACCTTGATGCCCTTCACCTTCTTCGCATCGAAGAGGGTCCTCCCGTCCAGGTTGAACTCGTAGTTGCTCGGCTGGTACTCCGTCAGCGCCTTCAGTGCCACGACGGGGAAGTTGTAGTTGTTGTCCAGCTGGACTGTCTTTTTGGTACCCTGTCCGCCCCCTATCCCCCCGCCGCCCATCATTGTCCCGAGCACCATCCCTGTCACAAGCCCGCCGCCTCCTCCCCCTCCGTAACCCCTCCTTCCTCCGCTCATGGCGGCGCCCATGATGCCCGCGAGGGCCGCAGTCGTCGCTATCTGTCCGGCGGTAGCGGCCATATCCGCGGCCACGACCGTGCTCCTCGCAGACACCGGTACGAGCCAGTAGGGGACCATCGCCAGGTTCAGGTCCTCGAGCTTGGACTGCTCCTGTACGTGCCTGTGCAACAACCCCCTGTCCATCATGTCATGCACAATCTTCAGCGCGCTGTCCTGCTGCAGGACGGTGATAGGAAGCATGGTGTGCTTCTGAATGCTCTTCCATCCGTCGTCGCCCAGAGAGACGCCGCTGCCACAGTAGTCGCACGTTATGATCATCTCTCCAAACCTTGGCGTGATTGGCGCTCCACAGGACGGGCATTTCAGGTTGGTCGCGCTCGCTGGCGCGAATGCCCGCACGGTCGCGGAGGGACTCGCCTGCTGCTGGGCATAGTTTCCGATCCTTGTTCCGCACTTGTAGCAGAAGGCGGCTTCATCGGGAAGCTGGGTGCCGCACTTCGGGCAGAACAAGAAACTACCCTCGCTCCCTAAAGCTTCTGACCGCAGTTGGGGCAGAACTTCTGACTCGCCCCGACGGACTTCCCGCAGTTGGGGCAGAACTTCGTTGAACGTCCGGGCTTTGCGGGTTGGGCCGCCGCCGTCGCCGTCTGCTGAGTCCCGCAGTTGGGGCAGAACTTGCTGTTCGGGGGTATGAGCGTGCCGCAGTTTGGACACGCCGTCATCTGCCCCTGAGCCATCCCCTGCGCCATCGCTCCTCCAACCGCATAGCCGACTCCCAGCCCCGCCCCC
>VBPQ01000142.1 GCA_005877185.1 Nitrososphaerota archaeon | reverse complement strand
ATCCCCGGTCTGCCGCCGTGCCATAGATTACTCTGTCGAAGTAATCCTTCACCCCCTCCCTCACAAGGAGTCCATCAGCCACCTCCTCCACTGTGTCGCTGGTTAAGGGGGTCGCCTTAAGCCTGCGGTCCGAGGCCAGAACCTTCAGTCCCGTGCGGTACGCAGCGAGGAGGGCATCCCTCTTCTCAGAATTCGTCCGCCCCAGCTTCAGCACTATCCATTTCGCCTCCATCAGGCTCGCGGGGTTGTAGTGCACGGAAAAAGAGCTCAGGAGCTTACCGAAGGCCTCCTCGAACTTCCTTAACCCGGCAGAGATGCCGAAGATGGGCAGAAGGTACGTCGTGTCTAGAAGGAGTTCATCCATACGCTCCTTCTTCCTTCTGCGCCTTTTCGCTAAGCCTCTCCGCTTCGTCTGCTCCTATCGTCACTAGGGGAGCCTTCACGAGTTCCTCTAACGTCGGGATGGGCTCGATGATTAGCCTGTCTCCCGACACCCTGGCCCTCACCTTCCCTCCCTTTCTCATGCCGACCTTGTTCCGTAGTGCGGCACTGGTGTATATCTCTCCCTTGTTCCCAACGGTGAGGATCGCTTCCGACAAAGCTTATTCATCCGACAGATGGACATCATCCGATATAAATGTTTCTCCGACAACGGCGACTTGCCGAGTTTCGACCGCCTCTTATTCACGGATCAGGTTGATGGTTAGTGAATCACAGTGTCCGTCAGGATTCCGACGACGAAGCCATGGGAGCGCCAATCAGAACCTAATCTAGGGTTACACCACGACGCCGCAACGGGGATTAGACCCCACTTAATTGACGGGCTCGAAGCCCAAGGGTTCGGTTAAGCGCTCTAGGCGCACGAACCAACCAGCAGCGTCGTGGTGCTCCAGCCTATGTGTCGGTGCTATATATCGTATCCTGATGCGATCCGGACTGCACTGCGCAACACTTTGAGCTGATCCGAGACCAGCCAGGACCGTTGCTTGAAGAAACGCGGTCGAAACTGGTAGGGGATCAAAAGAGCTTCCCCCGTCCGCCTCCAAAGACTTAAACGCGATTTTGTAGATTCCTGTCCGACCCTCCCCGGCTTGAAGCGAATAGGAATATTCCTCGAAAGTCTGTCTCTGGACGACACCTTTGCATTTGCTCGGCTAGCCGATGAGCGCGGATTCGATTCCGCATGGTTCCCTGAGATCACTTGGTCGGATGCGTTCAGCCTTGCTACTGCTGCAGCGATGGGCACGAAGAGGATCAAACTCGCCACCGGCGTGGTTGGAATATTCAGCCGCAGCCCCGCCCTCATGGCGATGAGCATCGCCGGGCTAGACGAGCTTTCTGGCGGAAGAGCGGTCTTGGGTCTGGGCACGCAAGCGAAGACGTACGTAGAACTCTGGCACAGCGCCAAATTCGAAAAGCCGGTAGCGAGGATGCGAGAGTACGTAGCCGCGCTAAGAAAAATTCTGCAGAACCCCTTCAACCTGACGAGCTACAAGGGGAGAATCTTTGACATTCAGGGTTTCGTGCTCACGGTGAAACCGAAGGCGCAGCGCATTCCGATCTACGCGGCGGCCATTGGCCCTCAGATGCAGAGAGTCGCGGGGCAAGTCGCCGACGGCGTCCTAGGCTACTTCTACTCGGTCAAGTACGTAAAGGAGAAGCTCATCCCTCGGCTCAGGGAGGGGGCCGAGAGGAGCGGGCGAGATCTAAAGAGTGAGAATTTTGATATCGCGGTAGGTTTTCCGGCGCTCGTGAGCGACTCCGACCAGAGATACGAAATGATCAAGCCGATAGTTGCGGTATTTACAGTGGCTGTCGGCTCTTCCCCCTTCTACAGGACGATTCTGGAGGACCTCGGCTTTTCTGAAAACGTGAAAGCCGTTACGGAAAGAATGATGGATGGCGATGTCGAGGGTGCGGTGAAGCGCATTCCCGACGAGATGGCAAGACAGGTAACTCTTTGCGGAACGTCGTCGGAAATCAGGCATAGGATTGACGAATATCGGAGTGCGGGCGTTACTCTGCCACTGCTAAATCCCACGCCGCCGTACGCGTACTATCCTCTTTTTCCGAAGCACCTTCCGGAGAAACTCGGCGCAGGCCGCTTCGACTACGGGGGACTGAGGGAGCAGGTAAGGTCTGTAATAGTCTCTGTCGCCGACTGAACACGCCGAAAAGTTGAGCGGGCCGGGGTGACCCGACAGTTCACCCCGACGATGAAAGGGTGCAATTTTTACGACCGACAAAACCGCAGAGTTTGTTCAAAATCACACACCGAGGGCGACTCTCCCACAAACGCATATATACCAAAATGCCAATCGAGCCACTTCAATGGTTCGTGCCTACCAAGGTAGGAACCGACCGGGAATCTCGAGGATAGGCGTCGTAATCGCTGTAATCGCTATCTTGGTCGTTGCCGGGGGTGTTGGGTACTACTACCTCACCGCCACTCCCTCTGCGACAAAAGGGTCCACCCTGAAGATAGGGATGACGCTATCGCAGTCGGGGCTCTTTGCTTCTCTCGATGGTAACTACACTCACTTCAATGACGCCTGGCAGAGTTACGTGAATTCCAACGGTGGCCTTGTCGACGGAAGCGGCGTTCACCATAACGTCACGATAATCTCGTACGACGATCAGAGCCAACACGACCTCGCGGTTAGCCAGTATCACAAGCTTGCCGAGCAGGATGACGTATCCTTTCTCATCAGTCCGTACAGTGCGGACATCGGGAAAGACCTGATTCCGGTAGCTCAAGCGGATAAGGTTCCCCTAATAATGGCCGAGGCATCGTCGGCAGGCATGTGGGTGCCCAGCAACCCGCATGACTGGGCGGTGACCTCGATGGTACCTTATTGGCAGGCCGATTTCACAACAGGTTGGAGCGGGAGTTACTTTTCGATGCTGAAGCAGCAGATTGCCACGAACCCGAACGGCAGCCCCAAGACGATCGCTTTCGTCGGATGGGACATAACGTGGGCAAACGACGATTTCAATAGCTCCCTCAACCTCGCACCGCAGGCGGGCTTGAGCGTGGTGTACCAGAAGCTACTTCAGCCTGACTTCACCAACCCAGTCGCGGGATTCCAGGCAATAATTCCTGACCTCAAGGCAGCCAATCCGGACGTAGTCTACCTTGCGACGTTTGGTCCCATCGCCGGGCTCTGGATGAAGGCGGCGAGCCAGTCCGGCTTCCAACCCAAGCAGTGGCACACGATCGAGTGGGGAGCTGCCTTCGCCTCTATCACGGGTCAGCCCCTGGCATCGCACACGACGACAGAGGTGTTCTGGACTCCCACATTCGCCTCGCAACAGGGCAGCGGTTTTGCCGACGAAGCCCTCTTCACCCAGTTAGTCAAGAACGCAGGGATCACATGGTACAACTTCCAGAACATAGAGCTGAGAATGATAATCTTTGAGATGATAGCGAAAGCCGTGTCCCAGGTAAGTAGCCCGACTAGAGCGAATCTAAACACCGCGCTACACCAACTCAACATGCCGACCGTCGGCGGACAGCTTGTCGTTCAGTCACAAGGCTACGGCACGATAGGATTGGTTCCCGTGCAGTGGCAGAACGGACGCATCCAGACCCTGTTTCCGCAGAGCCTGAAAAACGCCACGTACGTTTACCCATAACGTTCGAATTGACGGATATCGTCCTACTGGGAGGGGCCATCATAGACGGCCTCCTGCTCGGGGGAATCTACGCGTTAGCGGCACTTGGAGTCTCGCTCACCTTCTCGGTGACGAACCTACTCAATCTCGCTCACGGGAACCTCATCATGATGGGCGCGGTGCTCACCTTCGTCTTTTACAGCCTCCTCGGCGGCTCGGCGGTGGGACCCGTCGCCTTGTTGGCGACCCTCCTCATTGTGCTCGTAGTCTTCGCTGCTCTTGGAGCGGCAATCGAATACGGGCTTGTCAGACCAATTCTCAAGAACTTCGCGGATATCCTGATAAGCGGAATCCTCGTCACGGTGGGTCTCGCCCTACTCTTGCAGGACGTTGGCGCCTACATCCTCGTGAAGGACCCGGCCAATTTTTCCAGGAGCACCACGATTTCCTTGACGCTGCCCTTCATCAACTCCGTGGTGGTGGGGGGTTACTACTTCGCTTCCTCGAAACTCTTCTCCATGATTGTGATCCTGGCCGCGAGCGCGGGGCTCTACCTCTTCTTCAAGAGAACATACCTCGGGATGG
>VBPQ01000019.1:31224-41511 GCA_005877185.1 Nitrososphaerota archaeon | reverse complement strand
CCGACAAGGCGAAAGTCGAGAAGATATTCAGCGAATGCATGTTGTCTGTCTTGAATGGCTGGGTCGCCCTCGCCCGCGAGCGCCTCCGAGGAACGGAGGTGAAATGCTACATCTCCCCCGGAAACGACGACAGGTTCGAGATAGACAGCGTCCTCAAAGACGATGGGCCGACGGTGGTCAACCCCGAGAACAGGGTTGTCAAGGTGGGGGAGTACGAGATGATAACGCTCGGCTACGCCAACCCTACGCCGTGGAAGTCTCCCAGGGAAGTCTCGGAAGATGAATTGGGACAGATGATAGAGTCTCTGGCAGGGCGGCTCGAGGATCCGACCAGAAGCATCTTCAACCTCCACGTTCCACCTTACGGGACGGAGATCGACAGGGCTCCCGCCGTCGACGAGGAATTTCGTTACGTCAAGGAGGGGTTGGGCGCAGTCAAGATAATCTCGGCGGGTAGCACGGCCGTCAGATCTTCGATCGAGAAGCACCAGCCCCTCGTCGGGTTGCACGGTCACATACACGAGTCGAAGGGGTTCATCAAGGTCGGGAGGACGCTCTGCCTGAACCCGGGGAGCGAGTATTCTGATGGGATCCTCAGAGGCGCTCTCCTAAATCTCGAGGGGGCTCGCGTCAAGGAGTTCCTCCTCACGAGCGGCTGACTGAAGAATCACACCGAAGCGGCACTGCGGTCTGGTGAATCCGCTGGGACCTCGAGATTCTGTCAGTCGACGAAATCAAGGAGTGTCGGGTTACGAGTAGTTCTCTTTCGAGGTTTCTTCGACTCCTCCTCCGGAGTTGAAACCAGCCTCCTCATCCTGTTCTCCTTGCTGATGCTACTGTAATAGTACGACTCGTCGACCGTCCCTTCCGCCAGGAGTATCACGACACTTCCCTCCGCGGTCCTGCCTGTCCTCCCCCGCCTCTGTATGGACCTGATCTCAGAGGGGACCGCTTCGTAGAAGATTACCAGGTCGACATCCGGCACATGCAGCCCCTCCTCCCCGATGCTACTGCTTACGAGTATGGGGAACCTCCCCTCCCGGAACATCTCCAGCATCTCCGTCTGTAGATGCTGGTCCATCCCCTTGTCTCCGCCTCTATCGGCTTGACCGACGAAGCGGCGCGCATCAAGGTTCGCAGCGTCAAGCCTCGCGATGATTGTGTCGATCGTGTCCCTGTACTGTGTGAAGACTATCGCCTTTGAGTCCTTCTTCTTCCCGAGCTGGTCTCTGATGACCGAGACCAGCCTGTCCAGCTTTGGATGGTCGACACCTCTTATCTTCTCCGCCTCCTCCTCGATTCTCGTCCATCGGGGGTCTTTCAGCAGGTAGACCGTCGCCCTTCCCCGTTCAGTCTTCTCCCTCAACCTCTCCAGATACTTCGAGAGGGTCGGTGCTCCCTGAGTCTCGAGCACCTCGAGGGCATGGAGTATCACGACCGCCTGGGCCTGGTTGATTATTGAGCCGAAGATGTACCCCCTCTGTCCTCCCTTCGCCTGCGCCTCCCTCAGCCGCGCCGAGATCGTGATTCTCGCCTCGAGCAGCATTTTCTTCGAGACCCTATCTCCTCTCAAGAAACCCGCGTTCCGCAGCCGCGTTATCTTCTCGTTGAAGATCTCGCGAATCCGAGAGATTGTCTCCTGATACTTCTCCGGGAGAGGGACCCTGATGGCCTCAATCGCGGTTTTCTCGACATAAGGTCGTACGTCTTGGTCCTCCTCGCTTCTCGATTCGACCCTCTCGATGTAGAGGTTCCTCTTTATCTCCTCGACCTTCTCTCTTGAGCCACCCGGGGAGGCGGTCAGTCCAAGGATCAGAGGGTGCTCGGCCTCCTCAGCATAGCGTCTTGCGAGCTGGGTGTAGGAGTAGTCCCTCACGGACCTGTGAGCTTCGTCGAAGACGGCGAGGACGACGTCCTTCAGCGACACGCGTCCGTTCTTCACGTCGTTGAAGACGGTCTGCGGCGTGGCGAAGAGCAGTCTCGCCGAGGCCCAGAGCTCCGTCCTCTCGTTCGGCCCGGTCGCGCCCGTCAGGACCGCGAGGAGTCTCGGGGGGAACGCGAGATGGGTCCTGAAGTTCTCGTAGTGCTGGATGGTCAGAGGCCTGGTCGGGGCCATCACGAGCACCTTCCCCTCCGGAAACTTCTCGAGTCTGGAGGCCGCTACGAGTATCGCGATCATCGTCTTCCCCAATCCCGTCGGGAGGACGACGAGCGTGTTCGAAGCGCTTGCCGTCTCCGCAATCCTTCTCTGGTATTCCCGGGGTTCCAAACCGCCGCTGAGCATCATCTACAAGTCAGAGTCTATAGCGGGTGGATTATAACGGTGCAACGAGCGTCGCGTTCGTTCGTGTGGACGAAGCGTCCATACGTGTTTTTAGTCGTCTCGACCGAACCCGCTGGCCACGGAGAAGCCTTGAGCAAGAAGAGTGTCGCGGTACTCGCAGCGACCGGCATGGTCGGGCAGCGGTACGTCAGCATGCTCTCCGACCATCCCTTCTTCGAGGTCACGACCGTCACGGGCCACGAGAGCGTCGGGAAGAGGTACAGAGAAGCCCTGAAGTCACGCGGAGAGTTTCGCTTCAGCGAGGAGGTAGGCAAACTAGTGGTAAAACCGACGACGCCAGACGCTATCGATGCGGAGTTGGTCTTCTCCCCGCTCCCGACCGAGGCGGCTAGCGCCCTCGAGCCTCAATTCGCCAAGCGCGGCCTTAGGGTCGTCACGGACGCTAGCCCTCACAGGATGGAAGAGGACGTTCCTCTTGTCATCCCCGAGGTCAACCCGGAGCATCTCGACCTCATCGAGTGGCAGCGTAGAAGGAGAGGGTGGGCCGGTTTTCTCGTCGCGACGCCGAATTGCACTGCCGCCGGGCTAACCCTTCTCCTAAAACCACTTGCAGATGCCCTGAAGCTGCGGCGTGTCATTGTGAGCACGATGCAGGCCGTCTCTGGTGCCGGTTATCCGGGCGTACCGTCGCTCGACATTATCGACAACGTGATCCCCTACATCAAGGACGAGGAGGAGAAGCTGGAGAAGGAGCCCGCGAAGATGCTAGGCTCGCTCGGAAAGGAAGGCATCCGGCCATCGAAGATCCAGGTCAGCGCGATGTGTCACCGGGTCGCCACGACCGACGGCCACATGGAATCTGCTTACATCGAGACCGAAGAGAGGGTCGACCTAGATGAAATCAAGGAGGCGCTCAAGGGGTTCCGCGGCCTTCCCCAGGAGCTGAACCTCCCGACCGCCCCCTCGAATCCCATAATCGTGATGGAGGAGGAGGATAGGCCTCAGGTCAAGCTTGACAGGTACGCCGGCAACGTGCAGGGGATGAGCGTCGTCGCGGGGAGGATCCGGAGAGGGCTAGATGACAGGTCGTTCCGACTCACCTTCCTCTCCCACAACACCATACGGGGTGCCGCCGGCTCGACGATCCTGGCAGCAGAGTTAATGCAGAGCAAGGGATTGCTTGACTGAGGGGGTCCGACTCATCATTGTCGGTTTTGGGGTTGTCGCACGCTCACTCGCTGGCAGCTTGGAGGCGAGGGGTGAGGAGTTCAGGAGGACTCACGGGATTGATTTTCATCTCGTCGCCGCTGTTGACAGCAAGAGCGCCGCCGTCGACAGGAACGGCCTTGAGGTACGGGAACTGCTACGAAGAAAGGAGGAGACAGGAAGGGTCGGGAGGAGGTCTCTTCCCGTCTCCGAGGTTATCGAGGATACCGAAGCTGACGTCCTCGTCGAGCTCACCCCAGGGAACCCTCTAGACGCAGAGCCCGGGATGACCCACTTGAAGTCAGCCATCAAAGCCTCCAAGCACATAGTGACCGCAAACAAGATGCCTCTCGCACACGAGTACACCTCCCTCGTGGCGTCGGCTGAATCTCGAGGGGTTCAGCTGAGGTACAGCGCCTGTGTCGGCGCAGGACTCCCGATTCTAGACTTCGGCGATGCCTGTGCAGTATCCGAACCGGTGCAGAAAGTTGAGGGCGTGCTCAACGCGACGAGCAACTTCGTACTTTCAAGGATGGAGAGTGACGGCTCCTCCTTTCCGGAGGCTCTGGAAGAGGCGAAGAAACTCGGATACGCGGAATCCAACCCTTGGCTTGATGTCGACGGGGTCGACTCTGCTGCCAAGATCGTGATCATAGCGAACCACATCATGAAGAAAAGCCTGACGCTGAAAGATGTCGCCATCGTGGAGGGGATCAGGCGTATCTCTCCCACCCGCGTCAAGGCGCTGATGGAGGAGGGGAAGAAGGTAAGGATGGTGGCCTGTGTTGAGAGGAGGCCCGAGGTTAGAGTTCTTGAGCTTCCACGCGACGACCCTCTTTCGGTAGTCGGGGCCTGCAACGTGGTGAGGTTTCATTGTAAGTATTCGGGAGAGAGGGTCGTCTCGGGGTCCGCTGCGGGTGGGGTCACCACGTCATCCGCGGTGATGCGCGACCTCCTGAGGGTCGGAGATTCGATCCGGGCGGGTTGATATCTGCTTGAAGGTCGTGATGAAGTTCGGGGGGAGCCTCCTCGCGAGTCCCGGGGGAATACAGAGAGTGTCGAGGGTAATCTCGAAGGGATCGAAGAAGAGGATGAAGGTCGTGGTCGTCATCTCGGCCCTCGGCGAGGTTACAGACCTGCTGCTTCACGCAGCGACCAACGCGAAGATCTGGGATTCGACTCAGGTAATCCACTTCATAGACAGGATTCGTGGAATCCACTCCCAGCCTCTCGCCGAGATGGGGCTGCGCCAGCCGACCTACAACGAATCCTTGGACCAGCTCGAGGAGTTGCTCGATGATCTCAAGCTAACCCTCTCCGGGGTCTCAATCCTGCGTGAGCTTACGCCTCGCTCGAAAGACCTCCTCCTCTCTTTCGGGGAGAGACTCTCCCTCGTCGTCGTCTCGGCGGGGCTGAGGCAGGCTGGAATCGCTGTCGAGGCGCTTACGGGAGGAAACGCGGGTATCATCACCGACGACTCCTTCGGGGAGGCGAGCCCAGACGTAACTAAGACGAGGAAGGGGGTGAGGGAGAAGTTACTCCCACTCCTGACGAGGGGCGTCGTTCCCGTGGTCGCTGGTTTCATCGCCCGCTCGGCGACCGGGGAGATGACGACGCTCGGAAGGGGGGGCTCCGATTACACCGCCACACTCCTGGCCGACGCCATCGCCGCAGATGAGGTGTGGATCTGGACTGACGTCGACGGGATCCTTACCGCGGACCCGAGGATTGTGAAGAGTGCGCGGGTGATAGATGAGCTCAGCTACGCGGAGGCCGAGGAGATGGGCTTCTTCGGGGCAAAGAACATGCACCCCCTCGCGCTCGCCCCTGCAAGGAAGGCGGGCATCCCCGTACGCATCAGGAACGGGTTCAAGCCGGAACGCCTCGGGACACTGATCAATCCACACGAGAGGAAGAGCTCGGTTATCGCGAAGTCCGTCGCGTTGGTCGGCAATGTGGGGATAGTCACCGTTTCGGGGGAGACTCTTGTTGGAAGACCCGGCACCGCCGCGAAGATTTTCGAGTTGCTCGGGAGGGCGGGTGTGAACGTGCTGATGATATCGCAGAGCGTATCCGAATCTAACATCAGCGCTGTCGTTAGGAAGAGCTCCCTCGAACGAGCCGCCTCCGCACTATCAGAGGGTCTCTCGCAGGTCGGAATAAATGCGGGTGTCAAGGTGGAGCCCGACGTCTCCGTCCTCGCGGTTGTTGGCGCGGGGATGAAGGGGACGCCTGGAATTGCAGCAAAAGTCTTCTCGGCCGTGGCATCCAAGGGCGTCAACGTGATGATGATTGCCCAGGGGTCGTCGGAGCTGAACATCTCCTTCGTCGTTGCCTCGAGGGACTCGGAGAAGGCGGTTAACGCTCTTCACGAATCAGTCGTGCTGGGCAAATGAGGAATTCGAGGGGTCGCGGTACCCGACCGGGTAGGAGGGTGGTCGCCGTCGTTGCGCCCGCCTCGTCAGCAAATCTCGGGCCTGGCTTCGATGTCTTTGCTGTTGCCCTGGAGAGACCGGTGGACCGTCTGACCCTCTCAGCCGAGAAATCCTCGAAGACGGAGGCTCTTCTAACAGTTAGAGGGGATTCCGACGTCTCCGTGAGCGCGGAGGAGAACGCCGCGAGCTACGTTGCACTCTCGATAGCTCGCGACCGCGGAATCCACACGATTCTGAGAATCGAACTCAAGAAGGGGATCCCTGTAGGTGTCGGCCTCGGCAGCAGCGCCGCCTCCTCCGTTGCAGCCGCGCTCGCGGTCGACGAGCTCTTTGAGCTTGGGCTGAGCCAAACGGAACTGCTCCGCTTTTCGGCTCTCGGAGAGAGACTCTCCTCTGGTGCCGCCCATTATGATAATGTGGCCGCCTCTCTCGTCGGCGGATTCTCAGTGGCGATCAACGACGGTGACCGACCTCGGGTAATCAGCTTCTCTCCTCCTCGCGCCCTGAAGCTATGTCTCGCCACACCCGTCGTTGCCCTACCCAAGAGAAAGACCGAGTTCGCCCGCTCTTTGCTTCCCTCCGCGACGAAGCTCTCAGCCGCAGTCCACAACCTCTCGATGGCGTCGGCGATTGTTTCCGGCTTCGCGCGCGGCGATGTAGAACTCATCGGCTACGGCATGCGCGACGAGATCATTGAGCCCGCGCGGGCCGGGATGATCCCAGGATTCCGCGAGGTCAGGAAAGCCGCGATTCAGAGTGGAGCTTCTGGGGTCTGCATAAGCGGCGCCGGCCCGACGGTCTTGGCGGTGACGGACTCGCGAAGTACGTCTCCACCGAGTATCCTCAAGGCGATGCTCCACGCTTTCGGAGATTCCGGGGTGAAGGCGACAGGGTTCATCACAAAGGTGGGCCGAGGAGCGCGGGTTGTCGCGAGCTAGGTCTGGGTGGACTCTCCGCTGTATATCTTGCGGGACCATACAGACTAACGATTATGGCGGCTTCACCTGCTCGAAGTGCGGGGACTTGCTTGAGTTCACCCGTGATCAACGTCTCGCTTATGCTAATCTTGTCTCCGGGGGCGAGCAGCTCGGCGTCTGGAGGTATGCGAAGGCCTTCCCAATCGATGAAGGGACACCTCGCGTGACGCTCGGCGAAGGCGGAACCCCGCTAGTGCGTTCCGTCTTCATCGGGAAGTCCAGAAAATTCAAGGCGCTGCACCTCAAGAACGAGGGGCAGAACCCCACTGGTTCTTTCAAGGATAGAGGGATGACGGTTGCCGTCACCAGAGCCCTCGAGGCGGGTGCGAGTACTCTAATCTGCGCCTCCACGGGGAACACCTCAGCATCACTCGCGGCGTACGCCGCTCGGGCCGGCCTCCGAGCCGTGGTTCTCCTCCCCGCCGGGAGGGTAGCCCCCGGGAAGCTGATTCAGGCCGCCGCCCACGGGGCGAAGATTCTCAAGCTTGACGGGGACTTCGAGAGGGCGCTTGAGATCGTGCGGGAGGTTGCCGCCGCCGATGACCGGATCTATCTCGTGAACTCGATAAACCCCTATCGTGTTGAGGGGCAGAAGACGGCGGCCTTCGAGATATACGAGCAGCTGGGACGAAGGGTTCCGGACTACGTCGTCTTGCCCGTTGGGAATGCAGGGAATATCAGCGCCGTATGGAAGGGGTTCGAGGAGCTGCGCGAGTGGGGGATAACAAAGAAGCTTCCGGTCATGGTCGGCGTGCAGGCAAGCGGTGCAGCGCCAATCGTAGAAGCGATTACGAAGAGGGGGGACAGCATCGAAGCCTGGCCGGAACCATCGACCGTAGCATCGGCCATCAGGATAGGAAATCCGGCTTCCTGGAAGAAGGCGGTGAAAGCGATAAGGAAATCTCGAGGGCCCGCGATTTCGGTGGAAGATGGGGCGATCATGAAGGCGCGGGATGCGCTGGCCTCGAAGGAGGGAATCTTCCTCGAGCCTGCCAGTGCTGCACCCGTCGCCGCTCTTCCACACCTGCATGACCTAATCAGGCCTGACGATATTGTGGTTTGCATCGGGACCGGGAGCGGGTTGAAGGACCCGGAGACGGTGGAGCTGGACCCTAACGCCGTGCCCCAGGTGAACGACGCGTCTTCCCTGGCAGGTGTCCTGTCGCGGGGGACATAGCCGGAACCGAAGAAACTTGGCTCTCACAGAAAATGGGTAAGATGGGCTTACTTCCGAAAGAGATTCTTGACCTCTTGTTGCTTGGTCTGGGATGCAGCTGGCGGGGTGATTCCCAAGCATTCAGCGCAGAAGTAAGTGCTCCTCCGCCGATAACTCATCACTGTTCCGTGGATGGCGCAGCGCATGGAAATTACTTGGGAAGCCTCTGCCACCGAGACGATACCTGTGTCCCGTGCACCGGGACGAGGATGAAGCTGTGCCCGCACTTTGAAAGTCTTCACGCCAATCACTCCCTCAGTTTGTCCGGTTTTTCTTTGTAAGACTTATGGAGCGCCAATCCATATTTTTCCTGCGCAGGGTCTGCTCCCCTCCCCTTCGGCGCATTCGGATATGCCAAACTGAGGCTCTCATGGCCTGTTTGAAACAACACGAGTAGTGCGGCCCTGCCGAGCAACCTCCTGGGCAGCTGCCAACGCAACCAAAAAGCAGTGAACAGATTCTACGACGCCGCGGATTTCATGTCGACGTTTTCGTCCAGTATGACGAGCCTTGGAGAGTCAAAGATGAGAGATGCAAATATGCCAATACGCCGCTTTTTAGGCTCGCGAAGACAGAAGGAGGTGTTCAATGTCAGGCACTGGCAGCCAGTGGCGAGTTCAGTGGAGCAATCATGGTGGTGAACACGCACCTAGGGCTTCTTCCGCTTCCTGACCATAACGCCTCTGTAAAAGCAGCTTTCTTCGCCCGTGTGGCATGCTGGCCCGGTCTGCTCTACGACATAAACCAGCGAGTCGCCGTCGCAGTCGACCTGTACCCTCATGACGCGCTGCACATGCCCGGAGTCCTCGCCCTTTCTCCAGAGTCTCCCTCTTCTCCTGCTGAAGTAGTGGGCAAAACCTGTAATCATCGTCCTCTCCAGGGCTTCCCTGTTCGCATAGGCAAGCATCAGGATCTTCCCGGTGACCGCTTCCTGGGCCACGACGGGCACCAGGCCGTCCCCCTTGGCGAAATCGACTTCCTCGACTCCGATGAAGTTCAAGGTCTGACGACCACTCCCCTGGAAGCCAGATATTCCTTCACCTGTCTAACTGAGAGTTCGCCGTAGTGGAAGATGGATGCCGCCAGCGCCGCATCGCATCCGGCCACCGTCAGTACGTCAAAGAAGTCCTCCAAAGAGCCCGCACCTCCGCTCGCGATCACGGGTATCCCCACGGTTGAAACGATCTCCCTAAGCAACTCAATGTCGTAGCCAAGCCTTGTCCCATCCCTATCGATAGAGGTCACAACAAGCTCCCCCGCCCCGAGCGCGGCCGCCTTCCTGGCCCACTCCAACGCATCCCTCGCCCATCGTTTCCCACCCGCGTGGCTGTACACTTCATACCCTCCAACTCCCAGTTTGCGCTTGGCGTCTATTGCGACCACGATGCACTGCGAACCGTAGACATCCGCCAAATCTCGGATAAGTCCGGGCGCCGAAAGCGCTGCCGTGTTTATCGATACTTTGTCGGCGCCGCTCAGAAGCACCGCCTGCAGGTCGGTAGGGGTCCGAATCCCTCCGCCGACGGTGAAAGGTATGTCGAGCGAGGACGCAACCTCCCTCACGAGACGGACCAATGTCTTTCTTTTCTCGTTCGTTGCAGTGATGTCGAGGAATACGATTTCGTCGGCTCCTTCGTCCCGGTAGCGCTTCGCGAGTTCTGCCGGGTCCCCTGCGTCTCTGAGCCCGCTGAACTTTACCCCCTTGACAACCCTCCCGTCCTTGACGTCAAGGCATGGGATTATCCGCTTAGCGAGAGGCACACTAACTCACCTTCAACTCAGCGAGCCTGATTGTTCCTTCGTACAGCGCCCGACCGATAATCACGCCGTCCAACCCCTGTGCGCTTAGCCGTGCGACGTCTTCGGGGAACCTTATTCCGCCTGACGCGATTATCTTCATCCCACCAAGGCCCCTAAGCGCCCTGTAAGTGTTGAAGTCCGGGCCGTTCGCCATCCCATCTCTGTCAACCGCCGTCGCTATCACGGTCTCGACGCCGAGTCTCCCGAAAGATTCGACCGCCCCCAGAACATCCGCGCTTTCTCTCTGCCGCCAACCGCTTGTGAGAACGCGATCTTCCTTGAAGTCGACGGCAACCGCCACTCGGCCGGGACCGAACTCTCTGATAATGTCCGTCAGTTTCTCGGGATTTTTGAACGCCATAGTCCCAA
>VBPQ01000019.1:0-31131 GCA_005877185.1 Nitrososphaerota archaeon | reverse complement strand
CAGCACGGACTGAATCCCCTCCCCGTTGGCCCCGCTACCGATGGCGCGGTCAAGGTCGATGAGATGAAGCCCATCGGCGCCTTCTTCCTGCCACCGAGCGGCCGCTTCGAGCGCATCCGTCTCCCATTCGGTCGAAGCTGACGGGTCGCCCTTCACGAGGGTCACGACTCGTCCCTTGAGTATGTCTATCGCCGCCCAGTTCTTCACTTATCTCGCCATTCTCAGAATGTTCCTTAGAATCTGGGCGCCTGCTGGTCCCGATTTCTCAGGGTGAAACTGAGTCCCGACGATGTTCTTCTGCCCGATCATGGCGGGAAATTCGGCACCGTAGCTGGTGGTGGCAATGACCCAATCGCCCTTCGTATCGGGGTAGTAGGAATGGACATAGTAGACCCAGCTCTCTCCGGGAAGCCCCTGCGTGAATTCTGTCTCCCTCTTCAGTCTGATTGTATTCCATCCTATCTGCGGCACCTTTACCTCCGGTGGTAGTCTCTTAGCCGCACCCGGAAACAGTCCCAACCCTTCGCCCGGTCCCTCCTCGCTTCGCTCGAGGAAGAGCTGCATCCCGAGGCAAATGCCGATGGTCGGCTTTCCCGATTTCGCCAGGTCTCTCAACTCCTCATGCGGAAGTCCCTTTGCGGCCGCGCGGAATCCTCCGACCCCGGGGAGGACCACCGCGTCTGCATCACCTAACCCGCGGCTCCCTTTCGCTAGGAATGTCTCGACGCCTTCTCTCTTAAGGGCCGTCCTGAGGCTGAACAGATTCCCTACCCCGTAGTCGACTATCGCGAAACGCATCTCACATCATACCCTTCGAGGAGGGTGGCTTTTCCCGTCTCCTCGGGTCAGCCTGGATGGCAGCCCTGAACGATAGCGCGAACGCCTTGACAGCGGCCTCGAATTTGTGGTGGTCGTTTCTCCCGTCGAGAATCTTGACGTGCAGAGTCGCTTCAAGCGCCGTTGCCATCGACGAGAAGAAGTGCTCGAGATCTTCTCTCGGAGCATCCTCTAGCATCGCTCTCTCGATCTTGAGGTCGACGGACGAATAAGGTCTCTTGACGAGGTCGACGGCCGCGAGAGCCAGGGTGTCGTCCATCGGCACGATCGAGTACCCGAACCTGACTATTCCGGTCCGGCTTCCGAGGGCTTCTTTCAGCGCCTTACCCAGAGTAAGAGCTACGTCTTCGACCGTGTGGTGCCCTAGGTCGCCCTTGGCCCGTATCTTGACATCGACAAGGCTGTGGGCTGAGAAGGAATCTATCATGTGATCCAGAAAGCGCACCCCCGTCCTGACGTCACTCTTTCCTCTCCCGTTCAGCTTGACCGAGGCCTCGACGCGAGTCTCCTTGGACCTCCTCCGGACGACGGCCTTCAATTCTGGGCGAGCCTCCTGTAAATCCGGGGGAGGTCCCTCACCGAAGGCAGGATGAGCTCCACCCCTTCCCGCCTGAAGAACTCAACCTGGTCTCTGGCGTCGTGCGATGAGCCGTAGACTCCCGCAAAAGTCACATCTCCAGAGGAGGTTCTGACTTCTGTCGCCATCATGACGTCCTCCGCGGAGTCGCCGACGTACAGGAGGTTCGAAGAGCCGAGTTTGTCTATGACATGCAGCAGGCTGGTCGGGCTCGGCTTCTTCTCAAAATGAGGGACCCCCTCGCGTCCGCGCCCGACCTCCCCGTCCCCAATAAAGACGGAGGCGTCGAGGTCGAAGAACGATAGGAGGTTCCTCAGAGAATACTCGACCGCCTTCCTCGGCCTGCCTGTGTCGATTGCCAGCTTGTCTCCGAAACACTCCGCAAGGCGACGCAGGTCTGCCCTTGTGACGAGAACCCTGTCTTTTGTTATCAGGCCGGTCCCAGAGAAGTATTTCGGCTCGACCCCATACAACTCCTCGAAGAGCGCCGGTCCGTGATACATTTCATCGTAGAGCGTCGCTAGGCGGCTCTTTGGGGGGCTCCCAGGGTACCCCGCATAGGCCCTCACCAAGTCGCAGATTCTCTGGTCGAAGGGGGACATTCTCTCCCTGACGAACCGGTCTGCTGACGAGTGGCCGACTTGGCCTTTCGTGCTCACGTATTCGACGATGATTCGGTTGACCTCCGAGAAGACTGCCGGAACCGCGGCCGTGACCTCTCCGATGAGGGTCACCGGGAACCTGCGCGCGGTCGCCAAGGCCTCCTTGAATCGCATCGGCATCGAACATGTGATGAACAGGCATAGAGCGTAAGTCGTGTCCCAGTCGTTGTTGAACCCCCCCGTCTTTCTCAACATGTGAATCAGGCGCGGGGCTTCCCTCTTCCACGGAAGCCTCACCCCGAGCATCTCGCCGATCAGCCTCTCGACGACTCGAACCGTTGTGACATCGTACGAGTTCCGAGTGTCAACGAGGACGCCGTCGCAATCGAAGGCTGCGACATCGGTGCTCCCTAACGCCCTTTCGGAGCCCTCGCGGATCCAGGCGGGCCCGTGCTCCGTCCCGACGGGAGCGTATCTGATTGTCATTTCGCGACAATTCCGCGGAGTCCTTCCAGGAGCTGCAGGTTCATTCTACGAGTCCCCACTGTTATCCGGAGGCAGTTAGGAAAGCCGAGAATATCTCCGAGATTCCTCGTTGAGACGCCGGCTGCAAGGAGCCTCTTCTGCGCTTCGCCTGAATCCAGAGGCAGGCTGGCCATCAAGAAATTCGCCTCAGAATCGACCACAAGCGTCCCAGGAATCGCTCGGAGTCGACGCGTAAGCCAGACCCGCTCATTTCGCACCTTACCAATCCATTCCTCGATGCGGCCGGGGTTTCTCATCATCGCGATGGCCATTGCCACTGCGACCCCGCTGACCGGGTAGGGATACTGGACCTTGGCGAGAAATTCTGGAGCCCACTCGTCGTTCGCCACGATGTAGCCAAGCCTGAGGGCTGCCATCCCGTACGCCTTCGAGAAGGTCCTCAACACGGCGAGATTGCGCCTGTTTCTCACTCTCCTCGACAGACTGTAGCTTGCGAACTCAACGTACGCCTCGTCAAGGACTACGAGGCCGCGGAACGAATCGAGAACCTGTTCTACGTCATCACGGTTGAATTGGTTGCCAGTCGGATTGTTGGGGGAACAGATGAATACTACGCCTCCGGGCCCGTCCCGCCTCAGGATCTCGGCTACTGGCAGGCGGAAGTCTGGGAGCATAGGCACGCAGGTGCATTCGGCTCCGGCGATGGTGGCCCGAAGTCGGTACATCGAGAATGTTGGGGAGACGATAACTGCACTGTCGCCAGTCCCGAGGAACGCTTGGCAAATGAGGTCGATGGCTTGGTCAGCGCCGGCGCACGGAATCACCGACTCCGAGGAGACGCCGATCTCCTTCGAAACCTCTTTAGCCAGATCAATGACAGCGACATCAGGGTAGCTCCGCGGGTCCAGGTGCTCCGCTGACGTGGTGAGTGCCTTGCGAATTTCCGCCGATGGCAAGTGCCAGTTCTCGTTCGCGTCAAGCTTGCATTCCATGGCTTCCCTGCTTTCGACTGAATGCTGGTAGCCCTCCCATCTTTGCAGCCGCGAAAGCCGTTCCTCCATCCAGTTCATAATTGACCCAATTCCTCGAATCGGGAGCGCGCGGACAGGTAGTGGTTCGGAAGTCCCTCTGCATGGGCCAGCGCCTTGAGGGGCTCGATGACGCCTCTTAGGCCCGCCTCCGTCCCCAAAACACTCCAGTCTATCTTCAGGAAGTCGAGGACCGACAGCGCTCCCCTGCTGGCGGAGAACCCGGCGGTTGGTATGACGTGGTCGGTTCCAGCGACGTAGTCGCTGGCCGCGCAGGGTGAGTACGGTCCGAGGAGTTTCACCCCCGCCCGCTCCACCCTCTCCCCCACTCGGAGATAGTCGCGAGTCAGAATCTCGAGGTGCTCTGGCGCCACAGCGTCTATGAAGCCGCAAGCCGTCGACTCGCTATCGCAGATGGCAGAGAAGCCGCGTTCGAGGGACGCCTCGATGTACTCTCTCCTCTCTAGGGTCGGCAGCAACTTCAGGATTTCAGCCCTGACCTCATTCGCATACTCCTCAGAGTACGTCACCAGCCCGCTGAGGGAATCCGCTCCATGCTCCGCCTGGCCGATTATGTCCCAGGCGGGGAATCTGGGGTTGCAGTGTTCGTCCGCGAAAACGATTAGTTCGGTTGGCCCCGCGTAAAAGTCGGTCTCCACATCGGCGGCCACCAACCTCTTTGCGACAGACACGTACGCGCCGCCAGGCCCTACTATCTTGTCCACTCTGCTGAGCGACTCCGTACCGTAAGCGAGGGCAGAAATGGCTTGAGCGCCGCCGACCCTGTACACCTCGTCGACTCCCGCTACCTTCGCGGCGGCCAGAACCGCAGGACTGACTTTGCCGTCCCTCTGCGGCGGACTGGTCAAGACGACTCTCGGGACCCCTGCGAGCTTTGCGACTCCTGCAGTCATGAGGACCGTGCTCGCGTAGGCGGCTCTTCCTCCTGGGGCGTAGCAGCCGACGGAGGGCAGCGGTAGCGAGCGTGCCATGACCGTGAAACCCTCGCTCCTGACTAAGCGGCGGGCGCGGGGGAAGAGCGCGAGTTGAACTTTCCGTATCCGACGCAGGGAGAAACGGAGTGCCCTGACAAGCTCTGGCCCAACGGAGTCGAACGCCTCGTCGATTTCTGAATCCTCGACCCTCAGCTCGTTCTCTTGCAGCTTGACCCCGTCAAACCTCTCCGCGTACTCGAGAAGGGCGGCGTCTCCCCTCTTCTTGATGTCCGCTATGATATCGAAGACCAGCCCATGAGTTTCGGCGGATACTCTGAACCTGTCCCTGATTCTAGCCGCCTCTGCAGCGAAATTGCGCCGCGAGACTTTCAGGAGGGGAAGAATTGAGTTCATCCGCTTCCCTTCTCGTTGATCTCCTCGAGCGGCAGCACCTGCTCGGGCGCGTGAACGACCAGCCCTTGGGCGACCCTCCTGAGCGTCGGCAGGAGCCCAAGCATCTCTGACTTCGCGACGACCGTATTTACCGCAAACCAGCCCTTCTCCGAGAGCGGGCTTATCGTAGGCTTCTTGAGCGCGGGCAGCGATTCCAGGAGCTTCTCGAGGTCCCTCTCCCGCACGTTCAGGAAGATGTGCACCTTCTTTCTTGCCTCCACCACTCCCTTCAGCCCGGCCATTAGGTCGATGATCTTCTCCCTCTTCCACGGGTCACCGAGGGCTTGAGTATTGGTCACTAGACGGGCGCTCGAAACCATGATTTCGTCCACGACCTTGAGACTATTCTGCTCCAGACTGGAGCCGGTCTCCGTCACGTCGATGATCGCGTCGGCGTCCTCAGGTGGCTTGGCCTCGGTCGCCCCGAAGGAGAGGTAGATGACCGCCTTCGGATTCTTTCCCTTGGTCCACCATGGGGTTACGACTTTTGGTTCGAGCCGACCGAACCTCCTTGCATACGCGGGGAGGGCCATCAGGTACTTCGATGCGATGTTGAGATACTCCGTCGAGATCCTGACAGTCTCGCCTCCCTTCCATCTTTCTTCGAAGAACGACGAGAGCGAGTCCGCCTTCACGTTCTTCTGGATTGCGGAGATGACTCTGACCCTTCCGTATTCTAGGTCCAGTAAGTTCTCCACCTTCGCGCCTGTTTCGAGAATCCAGTCGGCGCCTGTTACGCCCACGTCGTGGACCCCTCCCGCGATATAGACAGGTATCTCCTGGGGGCGCAGAATCTTCACTTCAATATCCGAATCATTGATTTTTGGCCTGTACGTCCGTTCTTGCCCGGTGATACGGTAGAAAGCGCCATGGAAGATTTCATAGGTCGCCTTCTCGAGGGAACCCTTGGGGATGGCGAGCTTCAGCTTGCTCATGCTGACCCCCACCTGGGCGGGATTCCTACTGAGGGAGCTGATGAGAAGTAATTTCTACATGCGGAGGACTGTGTAGGAGCTAGAGTGGGCGGAGTGGGCTTGGAGCGGGTGAACGTAACCAGCCCCTATGAACGAAATCGCCCCGCATTTGCACCGGATTCAACCTCCAGGTCCACTGTATTTAACTCTTAGAATCCCCCTCCTCTTCGCATCCGAACCGGTGTCAGAAACGAATAAAGGTTCGGTCACCGAGTCGGGGTCTCATCGTGATGCCCGCATGTGAGCTGTGCGGACAGCCAGCCGCCAGACAGAACCCGGCGCTATGCGCTGAGTGCTACTATGGGTACTGGTATTGGCAGAAATCAACCGAGCCCTTCACAGAGCATGGAACGATAACAGACAGCCCGGTAATCTAGCGCCAAATAAGACGGAGGAGCACAAGAAAACCAGGACGGGAAGCTTCTTGATTTGCAGTCGTCAAAAATTGACGCCAGTTTCCTTAAGAAAGTTGCAGAAGAATCTTGGGTCTGATTCTTAAGGCTACATACGTACAAAGTAAGGTTCTACTTGGGCAGAAGTACGACTTCCTTTCGCATGGTCGTCGTGTGGTTTGCCGCCCTTCTCCTCCTTCTCTTATCCGCGGGAATCGCCCACTCTGGCGGGTCGAACTTCGTCACAGGCGCCTTGCCACCGCCACCCTCGGGCTCGACCAGAACCTTCAATTCCGCGGCAGAGCCAGCGATTAGGTCCGACCCTTCGGGGAGCTTCTACATAGCCTCTGAGAACGGGCTTGGCGCCGGGACAGACGCCTGGAAATCCGTTGATGGTGGGTCTACCTATTTTTCGCTAGTCCAGCCCGATGCCTTGTCGAGCGGGACATCGGGGGTTGCCCCAGGGGGAGGAGACGTCGATCTCGCGGTCGCTTCTCTTCCGAACGGTCAGTTCCCGACAGAGTACAACGTGTATGTCTCGAGCCTTACCCTCGGTAGCGTGACAGTGAGCGCCTCGCAAGACGGTGGGAATACCTGGCAGATAAACGAGCTTGGGGCTATCGTGCCTGTCGACGACCGGGAATGGATAGCCGCCTACGGTTCGGACACCTATTACGTCTCGTATCACAGCATAGCCACGGGTCTTCAGATAATCGTGAATGAGGGAACCCTGGTAGACGGCGTTCCGACTACGGTAGCGACGTACTCTGCGATAAATCCTCTTCAGCTGGACATCTTCTTGGGGACGACAGCAAATAACCAGATTGGTAACATCGCGGTGGACCAGAACGCAGGCGTCGTGTATCAAGTCTTTGCAGGCTGCGCCCCCGGCTTACAGATTCTCGCGTGCACAAGCCTAAACACGGTTTACGTAGCCGTCGGTGTCCCCACCCTCAGCCTCTTTGGGCAGCAACTGCTCAGCTTTACAGACTACGTCGTCTATCAGGACGCTGATACTGGCGCAAACCTGGCGAACAACTTTCCGAACGTTGCAGTCGACAGCGCGGGTAACGTTTACGCAGCGTGGTCCGATGGACAGAACGTCTACCTTTCGTATTCGACGAATCAGGGTACTAGTTGGAGCGCGCCTCAGCAGGTGAACTCTAGCCCGGCAGTCACCGCAATATATCCGTGGATCGCTGCCGGCTCGGCGGGCGAGGTTGATGTGGTCTATTACGGCACGCCTGCACAAGCGAATTTCCAAACCTGTCAGTCTACGGGCGGACCCTACGACTGCCAGAGTGAGCCATGGTATGTCTTCTTCGCCCAAAACCTGAGCACGCTCGCTGGCGGACAGTGGGCTGAACAGCAGGTGACCGACGTCGTGCACTACGGTGGAGTCTGCCAGGGAGGGATCTCCTGCGGTTCGAACGGCAACGTCAACAGGGACCTGTACGATGACCTTGGCGTGGCAGTCAGCCCGACTAGCGGCCTAGCGTCTGTTGCATACTCCAATGACCAGTATGGCGACGTTCAGGGAACGGCCAACGCGGGCCTGTGCTCGTTTAGCCAGTCGAACACGGCCGCCTGCGATCACACCGACTTTGCTACTCAGGTTTCAGGATCCGGAGTACTTAGTGGCTTTGGCATGCCACTTTTTCCGATTCAATTGGGCGTAATGGTGGTACGGAACCAGCTCAGTCCGTAGAATTCACCTCCGCAAGTGTCACCCAGGTATCAGTAGTGACCACGGCTGGAGGGGGTTAGCTACAACTAATATGGGGGAGAGCAACAAAGGCTGACAAACGGGCAGTTGTTCAACGGACCTCACCCTTCGGAAGGCTTAGAGGGTCTTTGTGATTTTTTCCTCGAACTACTTGAGCTTCACGAGAGCGAGATTCACGGTAAGCGACCTGGCGAGAGCCAGGCGAGAAGAAATCAATTTCTTGGTGGACGGCGGCTCACGGTTTGTAATCTTCGATTCGGCATTGGCTCAGAAACTGCGACTGAAACCGCTAACAAAGGTCAAACTAATGATGGCTGATAAGCGCCATCGCGGCTACTACCAGGATCAGGATACTCAGTCGCGTGTCCCTCGTCAAGGTCATCGGCCTCCTTAGTCAAGGAATGAAACAGCGCCCCAAGATAAATACTCGCGAACTCGAAGTGATCGGGCTATCTCGGCCGTCCCAACCGCTGCCAGACATAGGAACGAGTAGGGCCACGCTTCCCCTCTCAGAGGCTCGGGAATCAAGCTACTTCGGCTGAGTTTGCAACCCCGAGGGGTAGCTTTACTGGACGGGAAAAGAAGATGAAGCTCGTGCTGGCGTCCGAGGTGAAGTTCTTTCCGAAACCTTTCTCCGAATCTGATTGGTAGGTACCCTATGTCCACTCGGTCTTTCCCGGTATCGCGTCGGAGGTTATTTTCTGGCAGCTTGTCGTCGGACAACCTTGAGGCATCATTTGCAAGAATGGTGTTGCAGTTTCAAAATAACCGAGGCTTCGACCCCAAAGTATGACGGCAAGGAAGAGTATGGGTTCGTTCCGTTCGCACCAAGGTCGGTGATGTAAACGCCATTCACGTTCCGGCTCATCGCGAGTTTGATGGCGTTCGTCATGTTGGCCACTGTCGGAGTATCGAAGACGATGTGGAGAAAATGACCAGGGGGATAGCTCAGCACCCAATTCGGTTGTTGATACGTGAGATAATTCGCGTAGGTGTCCTCGAAGGTGATTAGAACATCGGATACCCTGGCGTAGCATTCTCCCACGAAAGTTCCAGGATTAAGGACCACAATATCTGCGCCTGTTTTTTGTTTGACAAAGTTGTACAGCTCTGTATAGTACGTCACTGGCGCCGGTGCGCATGTGTCGTTGACCTCGTCGAACATGATTCCGTCGACACCATACCAGGAATAGTATTTGTCGACGCTAGCCTCAGCCTCCGAAATCGAGACTGTTCCATTCCCCCAGACGGTATCAACGTACCCCAGCACCCTGACGCCTCTCGCTTGCGCGTGTCTGACCAAGGAGAGATAGTTTCCCTGCAATGAGTCACCGGGTCCGTCCGAAGGGTTAAGAAAAATCATGCTCGTTGCGGGGCTCCCACTAACTCTGGACCAATCGGAAACAGAGTCTGAATACAGCGGCACACCTATGTGGACCGCATCGCGCGTCAAAGCGGATGCGTCTACCCGGACCCCAAGACTAAGACTCGAAGTGACGAGCAGGACTCCCAAAACCAAAGCTGCACCTGCTATCCGCGTCTCTATTCACCCAGGCCGAGGTCGGACAGTCGCCGCGCCGATTCGTGAACGTTGAGGCTTCCAGCGAGTTGTTGCCGAGGACGCCGCGAATCAATTGGGGTCGGCATATTCTGGCTCCTAATGCGGGCGCCCCTTATCCCCCTGACATCGACGGCCAGCGATGACACCACTCGCCTTCTGTACCTATTGGAGCGCTGCTCTGCCAACCCTTCTGTGCAGAAACAGGGGGTTGAGCAGTCCCCCTGGACGGAATAAGTTGACAGTCCACCATCTTGCAAGAGCATAAGCAACCCAACGGTCTTCAGATCGCTGTCGAGGTTTATAGGGCTGCTAAACAAATTACATAGAGGATTTCTTAGCTAGAAAGAATCTCGAGTGTCTGTTCCGTGCGTGCGCTTGACTCGCTTCCACCCTTCGTCCCCGCTACGGTGTCGGGGTTGACGGGAATCGAAACAGTCGTATGGATAGGCCGGCCAGTTCACGGTAGGGACGGGCTCCTAGCTCATCCGGACAGCGTGTACACGTCTCCTCCCCAAAGAGAGAAGATCTCTGACGTAACGAGCGTGCTGCCGTCCGCCCTCTGCGCGACTATCCTGGCTGAGAGCGGGAACGTGTTGGTGTACTGCCCGATGTCGAGAACCGCCACTCCGTTGGAGACTGCCGAGCTAACAATTACGTTCCCTGACTGGTCGACAAGCTTCACGCTCGCGGCGCTGATGGGCAGGTTGGTCACCGTGATGCTCGTCCCCGTCGTGACATAGAAGTCTGTGAAGATGCCGTAGAGCTCCTGCCCGGCGTATGAGCTCTGCACCTCGAGGTAGATCTGGAATGGTTTCGTGTACTGCAGGTTTTGCGTGCTGCTCGAGTAGACGAGAGAGCTATCCACGTAGACCATCAGTAGGTTGCTCCCGTTCGTCAAGATGGTGCAGCTCCTTGTGAGTGGCTGGTTGGCGGAGTTGTCGGTCCACAGCACCGTGTAATTCTGCGCGTAGTTGACGTTATTGCTCGTCGCCTTCTGCGCCGACCAGTAGGTCCCGGATGGGCCCGTCACCTCCCCGCAGAAGACGAAGCTTATGTAACCGTTCCCTGTCTGGACGTATATCCCGGTGTTGAAGTAGCCGCTCGGTGTTGTGCGCATGGGAGCGCTTATCGTGGCGTGGAAGACCTGCCCCGGGTTCAGCGCCGTCGAGTTCTTCTGCGCGTAGAACCCTGCGTACGTGTTCTGGCTGGCCGCCTCGACGCCTATGTGGAATCCTTGCTGGTCTTCGTAGAAGTTGTATGGCGCGTTCTCCACGGCTGCACTCCCGTAGTAATAGTACCTGCCCTCGGCCTGGAGTTGCTGCTGCGTCATCGGGACGTTGTTCAACGGGTCGAGGAATAGAAGTCCGCCGCTCTGTTTCACGAAGGCCCTCACGGTGAGGGATGATGCTCCGGAGCTGGTCGCGTGCGTCGAGTCGCCAGAGTAGGTGGCGGTGATTGTTGCTGTGATGGCTGTCGAGGGTGCGGTGTACGTCGTCAGGCATGAGCCCGAACTCGAGCTGGTGGAGGAGAGGGTGCATGTAGTCAGACTGAACGAGCCTCCACCACCACCGTCGCTCCACGAGACGGAGCCAGAGGGGGATGACGGCGAGCTACTGGTATCCGATACAGTCGCCGTGAAGGTTATCTGACTTCCCGCCGCGACCGATGCCGGATTCGGTGATACTGTTGTCGTGGTGGGGTGAGGGGAAGACGTGTTGACTGTAAGTGAAGACGTTCCGGAGCTCGTGGCGTGAGTTGAGTCACCCGAGTAACTCGCTGTGATGGTCACTGAACCGGCGGTCGAGGGTGCGGTGTACGTCGTCAGGCATGAGCTCGTACTCGAGCTGGTGGAGGAGAGGGTGCATGTACTCGGACTGAACGAGCCACCCTTACCACCGTCGCTCCAAGACACACTTCCGGAGGAAGGAGTAGGAGAGCTACTCGTGTCGGTGACGGTGGCTGTGAACGTAATCGTGCCACCTATCGTTAAGGATGCAGGGCTCGGCGATACGGTCGTTGTGGTGGGGTTCGAGGGAGAGCTATTGACGGTGTAGACATCCCCACCATAGATTTGCAGCGTGGTGGGTGTCGAGGCGACGAGGGCCCCTGAAGAGTCGAGTACGTTGATGTAGGCGTTCAAGGGCAAAGAGTACATCCCCACCTTCATGTTTGCGTTTCCAGCAGAACCGACTGGAGCACTCGCAAGCACCTTGTTGGTGGAGTCTACGATCTGGGCAGTCCCACCCGGCGGAGCGTTCGTCACCTTCACTCGGTCGTTCGTCGTCGCGTAATAGTTGAGGAGGGTCGCGTAGCGCATCTGGCTTGAAGACGATGTATCGTCCTGGAAGACCGCCTGGAGAGGGGTCGGCATGTTCAGGGTCATGGTGGTGCTTGAGAAGACGAGGTTCCCCCCGAGGTAGACCGTCAGGAGGTTGCTCCCGTTCGTGACGATCGTGCAGTCCTGAGTCTGAGGCAGGCTGCTCGTGGTCGACTGGTACAGGGTACTCCATGTACCACCACCGTTACTCGTTTTCTGAACGGTCCAGTAGTATCCACTCCAATCCGCAAAGGCTTCGCATCCGACGGCTGCATTGTAGTCTGACCCCTGGACGTAAAGGCCCGGGTTGAACACCCCATCCGTCACTGAGGTGTAAGGAATCGTCAAGGTGACGTGGAAAAGCCCCGCGCTGCCAAAAGGAGAGGCAGCGTAGTAGTTGACCCACGTGCCACTGCTCGGCGACCTCACACCCAGGTGTAGTCCCTGGCTGTCCTCGTAGTACTTGTAGAGGCTCGCAGTGCCTGCAAAGGCCCAATAGGATGTGCTTCCAGTGGTCAGGGAGTCGGATGCGACAATACCCGACTGCGTCAGGATGATGGAGGCAGTCGCAGCACCGACTGAGCCGGTGGCAGGCATCAGCAGGCTAGCCAGGAGCGCCAGCAGCACAGCTGACGATCGCTTTGTGTGAGCCGACTTCAAGATTCTCGCCTATCATACCACGATTTTGGAGGATGGGTGCGGCGCGGCTCCGAGGTATTTCTAGGGTCGGGACGACTGTCCATTGTGAACCTCCTTCTTCCCACCACGTGAATAGCTACCTTCGGAGTGGAATCGGAGGTCCGTGGCCTCCTCCGACCCTGCGGGGGCGGGCCTTCCTTCGGGCAGGGGCTCGAAGTCGGCTCCCACGACTACTATGAGGTAGTCTTTGCCATGAACTGGCTCGGCGTCATCCTGCGCGAAGAACTTGTTGCAGTAATACGGGATTTGACCGACCCCAGCGCTGCCACAGATTACTCTCGAACCGAAGGGGAGGCCTCGATCGTGGTGGAGCATGTCGAGGACGTCTACGTCGTGCCCGAGGGTTTGGTCGAGGTACTCGAAGTCGCTTCCCGGATTCGTTCCGCCGTTCACATAGCCAGCCACAGAAGTCTGTTTTGTACTCAATTTGTCATTCGCGAGGAGGTCGGTTGCAAGGCTTGTGCCTGACGTCGTGTGGTCGGCATTCGCCGGATGTAGGCCACGATCTGGCAGAGGTCGGGTGGTGGAGATGGCCTTCGTGCTACCAGTCAACAGGAAAAAGTTGGAGAATGAGCATTGCAGCAATATCCAAAGATCTCCCGAGGCCTCTTACACCATGAGACGAGTAGAGTGTAGAGCTTAATTAGTGAACGCATACTACTTTCTAGGAGAAGATTAGAGAAAACTGAATCGTGACATCCTTCCACCACCGAGTTCGTGGAGCTTCCTGCGCCTGTTTCAGGGCGTATGGTTCCGCTTCCTCGACATGCTTGCGGTCCCAGCAGTCTGGGGCGGTAGACGCCTTGCTTCCACGGGCTTGTTCGGGGGTGTCCTGCCTTTGCCATTTCTGTACATAAATCCTCTTATATGGCATACCCGTCAATTCAGCCGAATCCCATGGTGGCTGTTACAAAGCACGAACGGTCCAATCTACTGGCCCAGAGCTTTGGCCACGCAGCGAATTATCACCGCATACCCACCACCCTCTCCCCCCTCGAGATGTTCTCCAGGATTCAGGGAAGGTGCCATTACTCCTACCTCCTCGAATCCGAGAACAGCTCCAATCGGCTCGCAGAGTTCTCCTTCATAGGATTCGACCCGATCGCGATATTCTCCGCCGGGGGAGGTTCGGTGGAAATCATGGAGAGGGGAGGCAAGGTAGCAAGAAAGAGGACGCGCGACCCCCTCCTGGCGCTGAGGAGGGCGCTCGACGGACGAGGCTCGGTCGATACACGCTTCAGGTTCGCCGGAGGAGCGGTGGGCTACGTTTCGTACGACGCGGTCCGGTACTGGGAGAGGCTTCCGGAGTCGGAGAAGAGGAGCGGGAAAAACACCTTCCCCGACCTCGAATTCGCAATCTTCGACGACGGCCTCGTCTTCAACCACGAGGAGGGAGAAGCGTACTACTACACCCTCTCGGCGGACAGATTAGAAAGAGTCCTCGAAATTATCGGGGAAGATCGCCTCCGCCCAACACTGAAGGCCACCTCACCAAAGAGGAGTATCTCTCAGCCGCGTTTCGAGGAAATGGTGCGTCGGACCAAGAGGTACATACGCTCGGGCGACATCTTTCAGGCAGTCATCTCGAAGCAGTACCTAATGACCATCGAGGGGAGTCTCCTCCCCTTCTATTCGCATCTGAGGAGGATCAACCCTTCCCCATACATGTACTATCTGGCCTTCGGCGACCGGGAGGTCGTCGGCTCGAGCCCCGAGATGCTCTTCAGGGTGGATGGAGGCATCGTCGAAACATTCCCAATCGCGGGGACAAGGCCTCGGACCAAAGACGTGAGGAAAAACCTGAGGCTGCGCAGGGAACTCCTGGCCGACCCCAAGGAGAAGGCGGAGCACCTGATGCTCGTCGACCTTGCGCGAAACGATGTCGGAAAGGTCGCGAAGTACGGTACGGTGAGGACCACGGATTTCATGAGCATCATGGAATTCAGCCACGTCCAGCACATGGTCTCGAGGGTGGTGGGCGAGCTCCGCGACGGACTAGACTCCTTCGATGCCTTCCGAGCGATATTCCCCGCCGGCACAGTCTCCGGAGCCCCCAAACCAAGGGCAATGGAGATCATAGAAGAATTGGAGCCTCGAAGACGAGGACCGTACGCCGGCGCGGTCGGCTACTTCTCGTACAATGGAAATGCAGACTTCGCCATCGCGATAAGGACACTCTTCCGGAACGGCAGGGAGGGCTACCTCCAGACCGGAGCGGGCATCGTAGCCGATTCGGTCCCCTCCAAGGAATGGCTGGAAACAGAGGCAAAGGCGCAGGCCCTCCTCGAGGCCATACGAAATGGTTCGCATGAGGGGGAAGAGAATTGAAGGTCCTCATCATAGACAACTACGACTCCTTCGTGTATAATTTGGCTCAGTACGTCGGAGAGCTGGGAGCCCAACCCATCGTCATCAGGAACGACAAGGTCTCGCTCGCGGATGCACGGAGGCTGAATCCAGACAGGATCATGATTTCGCCCGGTCCTGGCACGCCTGAAGACGAGCGATACTTCGGAGTCTGCAAGAGAGTGCTCGAGGAACTCAGTACAGACATCCCGACCTTGGGGGTCTGCCTCGGAAACCAAGGGATCGGATACGCCTTCGGAGCTGAAGTCACAAGAGCGTCGAGGCTGATGCACGGGAAGACGAGCAGGATAAGACACGATGGGAAGGGCGTTCTGAGGGGCATCAGCAATCCGTTCGTCGCTACTCGTTACCACTCACTAGTGATAAAGCCCGGCAGCGTCCCAAGCTGTTTGACGGTGACTTCTCGCTCGCTGGACGACTCTGAAATAATGGGCCTGAGGCACACCAGGTACCCGGTAGAGGGTGTGCAGTTCCACCCCGAATCCATCATGACATCCGAAGGAATGAAGATCATCAACAATTTCCTTAGGGATGGTGTGCGGCCATGATTCAGGAGGCCATCCATAGCCTACTCGACCATCGAGACCTAACAAAGGGGCAAATCTCTGACGTGTTAGGAGAGATACAATCCGGAGAGGCGACCTCCGCTCAGGTCGGCGCGCTGCTGGTCGCCCTTCGCAACAAGGGAGAGACCGCCGGCGAGATTGCGGCCTTCGCCTCAACTCTGAGGGAACAGAGTATTTCCATCACCCCGCGCGTAAAACAGAGAGTGATCGACACCTGCGGAACCGGAGGCGACTCGGTCAAGACCTTTAACGTCAGCACCATCTCCTCCTTCGTCGCGGCAGGCGGCGGTGCATTCGTCGCCAAGCACGGTGGGAGGTCGGTAACAAGCAAGTGCGGAAGCGCCGACCTCTTGGAGCGGCTGGGCTTCCGGTTAAACATGGAACCGCTTCGCGTCCAGGAATCCATCGAGACGATAGGGATAGGGTTCATGTTTGCCCCATCATTTCATCCCGTAATGAGGCAAGTCGCACCCATCCGGAAAGAACTGGGGATAAGGACAATCTTCAACCTGATGGGACCGCTGATAAATCCAGCCAGGGTCAACGCCCAGCTGCTGGGCGTCTACTCCCGAGAGCTAGTTCCTTTGACCGCGGAGGTGCTCTCTAGACTGGGGGCCGATGAAGCAATCGTTGTTCACGCCCTCGAGGGGATGGACGAGATCTCCATCACGGGGAAGACGCTCGTCTCTTGGCTCCGTGAGGGGAAGGTCACCACGAAGGAGTACAGGCCGCGGGACTTCGGCGTAATCGAAGGTGCGAGGCCTGAAGATATGAGCGATGGACGGGACCCGGTTCGTTCGACCCTTGACATCCTGAACGCCTGGCACATCAGAGGGGGAAACCGGCAGATGGTGCTCGCGAACGCGGGGGCAGCCCTCGTCGTAGCAGGGAGAGCGAACACCCTCCTTGAAGGAGTCGAGCTTGCAAAGGAATCCATGCAGAGCGGGGCGGCATACAAGAAACTCGAAGAGTATGCAAAGAGCCAGTGAGGACTTCCTATCAAAGCTGGTCTCTTCCGCGCGCCAGGCGATCGCGAGGGGGAGGTACGATGTCAAGCGGCACCCTTCTCCCCGGAGGAGCCTAAGGGGGGCGATAGGTGAGAGCCGGGTCCTCCCGATAATCGCCGAGGTGAAGTACAGGTCTCCCGCGGAGGGACCAATTCGGAGGGCGGAGGGCGCCGCCAGAATGGCGAGACTCTACGCGAATGGTGGTGCGGTCGCCATCTCCGTCCTTACCGAGGAGAAGTACTTCGAGGGTAGGCTCGAATTCGTCCCGGATGTGAAGAAGGCCGTAGCGGTGCCCGTCCTCATGAAAGACATATTCATCGACCCCGTCCAGATTGATGCCGCGGAGAGGGTGGGAGCCGACGCTGTTCTTCTCATAGCCGGATTGTTTAACCGGATCCTTTCGGTGATGAGCCTTCAGGAGATGATTGCCCACTCTCACTCGAAGGGGCTGGAGGTCCTTCTTGAGACTCATACCGCCGAGGAGTATCTCATGGCAGGTCAAACCGAGGCTGACCTAGTTGGGATAAACAATAGAAATCTGGAGACGCTAGAGGTCTCACTTGAAAACTCCTTCAGACTCCTGCGGTATCCGCGAGTAAAACCGGTTGTGTGCGAGAGCGGAATCAGGAGCAGGAAGGATGCGGTTTCTCTCATCAACGCCGGTGCGAACGCCCTCCTCATCGGCTCGACCCTGATGAGGTCGAGGGACCCAGCCGAATCTGTGCGAAGGCTCGCTGGTGCATAGGCCGCATGGTGCGCGTAAAGTTGTGCGGGATGACGAGAGAGGAGGACGTCAGAGCCGCGGTCGAGGCGGGGGCTGATGCAGTCGGGTTCATAGTTGGCTTCCCCTCGTCTCCGAGGAATGTCACCCTCGAAAGAGCCAGTAGACTGATGGAGGCAGTCCCTCCCTTCGTCGACACTGTCCTCGTGACGACTTCGGCGCTGATACGGGAGGAGATGCCCGGTCTCCGCAAGATGAGGATGAATCACATTCAGCTCTACGGGGATTCGAACCCCGAAGATCTTCGATCCAATCTGAGGGTCCGGGTCATCAAGCCCTATCCTCTGCGCACGCACGACCCATCAGACGCGGCGAGAGGAGTCGCCGGGTTCGACGCTTTTCTCACGGACACCTACGTCCGGGGGATGGCGGGAGGAACCGGCAAGCTCTCCGATTGGGACCTCTGCCTCAAGGTCAGGGAGAAGATTGCGCCGACCCCCATGATCCTCTCAGGAGGGTTGACGCCTGAAAACGTGGGTGAAGCCGTCCGAAGGGTGAGACCATTCGCAGTCGACGCTTCCTCAGGCGTCGAACTCTCGCCGGGCATCAAGGACCACAAGAAGATGAGGGAGTTCGTCTCCAGGGCCAGGGAGGCGGTTGACTAAATCCTACCCCGTCGGCGGTAGGTTCGGGGAGTTTGGAGGGCAGTTCGTCCCAGAGACTCTGGTACCCGCGCTTCAGGAGCTGGAGCGTGCCTATCTCCGTTGGAAGGGCGACGTCGGCTTCAGGGCCGAGCTCGCGAGCATGCTGAAAGAATACGCGGGACGCCCAACCCCACTATACTTTGCGCGTAACCTGACGGAGAGGGCTGGCGGGGCAAAGATCTTCCTCAAGCGGGAGGACCTCCTGCACGGAGGTGCTCACAAGATCAACAATACCCTGGGTCAGGGTCTTCTCGCGAAGAGAATGGGAAAGCATCGAGTCATCGCCGAGACGGGGGCGGGGCAGCACGGCGTAGCCACGGCCATAGCTTGCGCCGCCCTGGGGCTGAAGGCCGAGGTCTACATGGGTTCGGTGGATATCGAGCGGCAGAAGCTGAATGCCTACAGGATGGAACTTCTGGGGGCCCAGCTTCACAGCGTCACCTCGGGCTCCAGGACTTTGAAAGACGCGATAAATGAAGCCCTACGAGACTGGGCGTCCAACGTCAGTACCACCTACTACCTGATCGGTTCGGTGGTCGGTCCCCACCCCTACCCCGTTATTGTACGGGACTTTCAGAGCGTCATAGGCAAAGAGATCAGAGAGCAGATGCGAAGGAGAGAGGGGAGGCTTCCCGACGCTGTCGTCGCGTGCGTCGGAGGAGGTAGCAACGCTATCGGTAGCTTTCACGAATTCGTCGAGAAGAGAGGCGTGAAGCTCGTGGGGGTGGAGGCAGGGGGGGCCGGAAGGGGGAGGAATGCGGCGTCTCTTGCGGAGGGGAGAAAGGGTGTCTTGCACGGGATGCTGACGTACGTCCTTGAAGATGAAGACGGCCAGATACGTGAAACGCAGAGCGTCTCCGCCGGTCTGGACTATCCTGGGGTCGGTCCCGAGCACTCCTACCTGAAGGAGAGCGGAAGGGCAACCTATGTGACCGCGGGAGACAAGGAGGCTATTGTCGCTTTTCATCTTCTCGCTGAAGTTGAGGGGATACTCCCCGCCCTCGAGTCAGCCCATGCCGTTGCCTGCGCGGTGAAGATGGCCCGCTCGATGAAGAAAGATCAGACCGTGGTTGTGACGCTCTCGGGGCGCGGAGACAAGGACGTTCAGATTGTCGCGAAGGAGGCAGGAGTCAGACTCTGAATGAGCGAAATCTCGAAGTCCTTTGCGGGACTCGCGGAGAGGGAGGGCGCCCTGGTCGCATACGTCATGGGCGGCGACCCCGACCCTGACGCCTGCTCAAAGGTCATCGACGCAGTCGTCGCTGGAGGCGCGGACATCCTTGAGCTTGGCATTCCCTTCTCCGACCCGATAGCCGACGGAAAGTCCATTCAGGCAGCCGCGGTCAGAGCCCTTTCTGCCGGAACAACTCCTCGTCGAGTGCTCGAGCTCGCGAAGAATGCGAAAGAGAAGCACCACGTGCCGGTCGCTCTCATGACCTACTTCAACATCTTCTATTCGCAGGGCTTCGAAAATTTCCTCCGACTTGCCAAGTCGCACGGCGTCGATGGGATTATCATTCCCGACCTCCCGCTGGACGAAGCCTCAAGGTACGCCCGGATCTCTCGCAGGGTCGGAGTAGATAACATCCTTCTCGCAGCCCCAACCACTCCCGCCGGGCGAATGCGAATGCTTGCGTCGAATACCTCTGGCTTCCTCTATCTGGTTTCCATCCTCGGGGTGACCGGGGCGAGGCGGTCGTTACGGAGAGGCACCCTCACCCTTATCGCTGACGCGCATAGGTACACAAGAGATAAGGTGCCCCTCGCTGTTGGATTCGGGATTTCAGCCCCTGAGCATGTGCGGGAGGTAATCAGGGCGGGAGCCGACGGCGTGATCGTCGGGAGCAGCATCGTTGACAGGGTCGCAGACTATCGTGAAAACAAAAGAGCAAAGGTGCTCCAGAACGTGGAAGAATACGTAAGGTCACTGAAGGCGGCTACTCGCGGGTAGACACGAAGGCGCGGTACACCTTCTCGGTCGCCATCGCGGTCTCTTCTTTCGAATACAACTTCGCGGTTGCCTTGAATTTCTCCTCGAATCCCACTCTGTCATGACGTGACAGGAGCTCTTCAAGGGTCCCCAGCTCCTTCTCGAAGGCCTGCAGAAACTCCAGTGTTACTGGGTTCTCCACGTCCATGTAGGAGCAGAGAGAGGGGTCCTGCGCCAGAACGCTCTCCGCGACAGTCAGCTGGAGGAGAGACGACGGGGAGGCGAGCTCCCTGAATCGCCCGATGCCTTCCTGTTTCCCAACGACGGCTGCGTATGCAATACCGACCAGATGAGTGAGAGAAAGGACGAGGGCGACCTCCCTATCGTGGCTCTGGGGTTCGACAGGAATCAATCTCGCGTCGGGGAAGATTCTCTTCGCGAGCCTGAGCGACTCGAGTTTCTCCGTTGTCAGTACCGCTATCTTCATCCCCGCCGTCCTCCGGAGAGAAGGTCCAAAGAGGGGATGGACGGACAGGAGCCTGATCCCTTTCTCACGTGTCAATTCCAGCAGTTTGGGGAGTATCCCGACCTTGACAGAGGATATCTCCACGAGTGTCACGCCTCTCGAGAGGTGAGGTACAACTTCCTCCGCCACCCTGAGTGACAGGTCGATCGGAGGCGCGAGAAGCACCAGCTTCGCTCCCTCGGCGGCGCTCTGATTCGAGCGCTCGACCTCGAGCCCTCGAATTGGTTTCCCCCTCTCGCTCGGGTCGAAGCCGACCACTCGGTACCCCTTCGATACGAAGTACCTTGCGAGGAGAGAACCCATCCCGCCGGAAGAGCCGAGCACCGCGACCCTCAAGTGATCTTTTCGCCTATCCGCCTAATGCCCTCCACGATTACCTCCTTTGGCGACCCGAGAGAGATTCTGAAGCACCGCGGGTATCTGCCGAATCCGGCCCCGGGAATGACGCTCACGCCATCCTCATTCAGCAGACTCTCCGCGAACTCCGAGGAGTCGAAGCTCTCCTCCCTCGATTGAGGGAAGACGTACATGGCCCCATCGGGCCTGTAGTACTCCAGCCCAGGAATCCGGTCTAGTTCGAGGCTAGCGACTGCGATTCGCTCTCTCATCTGTTCCCTGTTGCGAGTAGCCTCCTCATCACTCTCGAGTGCTTTGATTGCGCCGTACTGAATGAACTCCGGGACTGACGTATACATCAGGGATGCGAGCCTCACAATCTTCTCAGCGCTCTCTCGGTCGCAGACTGCGTACCCCACCCTGAAGCCCGTCATCGCCCAGGTCTTGGAGAAGGAAGAGGTGAGGATGAACCTGTCCGCACCCCCCTCCAGGATGCTTGGGCAGGGAGTGAAAGAATAACTATCGTAGACTTCGTCGCTGATCACGGTCAGGTCGTGGTCGTTCGCCACCTCCAGAATCTCCCTGAAGAGAGATGGCTTGAGGATCTTTCCTGTGGGGTTGGAGGGGTAGTTCAGCACGATAGCCCTTGTGTTCGGCCTCACGCGCTCCTCTATCTTCTCGACGCTCGGCCCCCAACCATCTTCGAGGCTGGTCTGAACTGAGATCGCCTTCCCTCCGACGAACTCAATCTGCTCCCTGTACGCGGGCCAGGCGGGTTCGATTATCATCGCGCTCTCCCCCTCTTTGACCGCAGACGCTATGGCGGCGTAGACGGCGAACCTCCCTCCCACTGTAACCACGAGCTGCTCTGACTTCGCATCGAAATGATTCTTGCTCTTCAGGTAGGCACTGAGCGCTTCTACGAGCTCCGGGATCCCGCGGGATTCTGTGTAGTGGGTCTTTTCGCCCTTCAGGGCTTCGTAGCATGCCTCCACTACAGCGGCAGGCGGAGGGAAGTCTGGCTCTCCGACGTCCAACCTAATCACTTTCTTTCCATCCCTCTGGAGCTTGACGACCTTCGTGAGAATCGACATGGGGGAGGCCCTACCCCCCCCTCCCGGATCCAGCCCTTGGACTCGCTTCGCCTCGGATATGAGAGAGGTTAGTATCTTCACGACCAGCTGTCTCTCCACTCCCCGCCTCTCACCCTCACGGAGCACTTTCCTCAGAAGTTCGTCCTCGACCCTCTCATCATCAAGAGGAAGGCCTTCACTCCTCTTCACCCCTCCGATTCGCTCCGCGAGGCTGTTCCTCTCGGCGATCAGCCTGATTATTTCGGTCGTCTTCAGCGTGACCTCGCGCCGGAGCCTCGCCAGTTCCTTTTTCTTCTTCTCGGCCAAGAGATTCACTGTTTTAGGACGGGGGAGATCATTCCCGCCCTCATAGCATGATCCGCGAGGACGAGTGCTGTGACGCTCTCGACGACAGGGACGGCGCGCGGCACGACCGATGGGTCATGCCTCCCGGGAACCACCAGGTCGACCTCCGCGTTCTTCGAGAGGTCGACCGTCCTCTGCTTTGCCGCGATGGAGGACGCGGGCTTGAAGGCTATTCTGTATCTCAGCGGCATGCCGTTGGAGAGTCCCCCCAGGATACCCCCGGAGTTGTTCGTCCTTGAAACGAGCTTCCCACCCCCAAGGTAATACTGGTCGTTGTTCTGAGTGGCTGTCATCCTCGATCCCTCGAACCCGGACCCGAACTCCACTCCCTTCGCTGCTGGGATTGAGAGAGCCATCCGCGCTAGGTCCGAGTCGAGGGAGCCGAAGACGGGTTCGCCGAGACCCACCGGCAGATTGACCGCTGTGCACTCCACCACCCCGCCAAGACTGTCACCCTTCCCCCTCATCTCGACCACCCTCTTCTTCATCTCTTCGGCGATGGTCGGGTCTGGACACCTGACCTCGTTCGAATACCTCTCCCGGACCTGCTCCTCAGTGAAGCCACGGACCCTCAGACCACCGAGCTCGACCGTGTAGGCCATTATCTCTATCCCCAGCGTCTCCCGCAGTAGTTTCTTTGCTATCGCTCCTCCCATCACGAAGGATGCGGTGATCCTCCCGGAGAACCTCCCCCCGCCTCTGTAGTCGTTGAAGCCTCCGTACTTTACCCTCGCGGTGAAATCGGCGTGCCCCGGTCTAGGCGTGTCCTTCAAGACTTCGTACGGTCTGGAGTCCTTCTCGGAGTTCATGATAATCATCATTATCGGTGCACCGGTTGTGCGACCCTTGAACGTCCCTGACATTATCTCCACCACATCTTCTTCCCTCCTCTGCGTCGTAACGATGGACTGACCCGGCTTTCTCAGGTCGAGGTCCGTCTGGATGTCCTCCTCGGTGAGGGCGAGCCCCGCAGGGCACCCGTCGACCACGGCCCCGACGCATTTGCCGTGGCTTTCCCCGAAAGTCACGAGGACGAAGCGCTCACCAAAGATGTTTCCCGTCATTACCTCACTCTCTCCTAATAGTCGCCCCGAGACTCTCAAGGTCTTCCAGGAACGAAGGGTAAGAAACATCCAGCGACTCGACCCCAAGGATGGGGGCTCCCTCGGGAATCTGGAGGGAAGCGATCGAAAGTGCCATGAACATTCGGTGGTCGTCGTGTGCGTCCAGGGGCGCGCTCCTCAGCCTTGATGGGGGTGGAATGAGCAACCCGTCCGACCTCTCCTTCGCCTCCACCCCCAGCTTCTTGAGCTCACTCGCCATCCCCGCTATCCTATCAGTCTCCTTGAATCGTGCGTGGGCCGTGCCCACAATCTCCACGGGCGAGTCGCACCTCAGGGCGAGTACCGAGACTACGGGGAGGAGGTCGGGGGTATCGCGAAGGTCGAACTTCCCTCCCTTCAGCCTCCCACCCTGGGCCTCTATTGTGACAGAATTCCCATTCGTGACGACCTTTACTCCCATCGACTTCAGTATCTCCAGTATTGCGGAGTCGCCCTGAGGATACTCATCGTTGATGCCATCCAACCTCACCCTCCCTCCTGTGACGGTGGCTGCCGCCATGATGAATGACGCGGAGCTGAAGTCGGAGGGGACGGCGAAGTTCCCGGGCTCATAAGAGGCGGGAGCCACCTCAAACTCGGAGAACGCCTCCCGCTCGACCTCCACGCCGAAGTTCTTCATCGTCGCGAGAGTGGCCTCCAGGTACGGCCTAGAGACGGCATCCTCGACAGTAATGGTCGTGCTACTCTCGGCCATCGGAGACGAGATCAGGAGAGAGGAGACAAACTGCGATGAGATGTCTCCTCGAATCTTCGTTTCTCCTCCCTTCATCCCTCCCCCCTTGACGATTATCGGGGCGCGCCCGTTATTGGGTGCCGACCAAGCCCGGACGCCGAGGCTCCCGAGAGCATCGAGAAGCGGCTGCATCGGCCTGCTTCGAATGCTCGAATCCCCTGTAAGGACCGAGTCGCCTTCCTTCGCGAGCGAGAGGACAGAGGTCATGAACCTCAGAGTCGTCCCTGAGTTCTCCACGTTTACCACGTCCTCCGGCGCCCTCGGCTTCACGCCCACGATGCTCATCCCGTCGCCCGAGGCAGTGAGCCGCGCACCCATCGCGGTGCAGGCGGATATCGTGGCCTTGGTGTCTCGGGAGAACAGGACATTCGTGAGGCGAGACTCTCCCTCGGCCAGGCTGGCCAGGACGACTGACCTGTGGGTGTAGCTCTTGCTCGGAGGCGGCTTCACCCTACCGGTGAGGGAACCTCTTGAGAGAACCCTTGCTCTAACCAATCCTGCTCCTCTCTCCCCTCCGATTGTTCGTCTCCGTCACGATTACCCTCCCCCCATCGGCGTGCCACGAGTCTAGAAGCTTACCGATTCCTTCGCGATTTCGTTTGTCGAAGACAGCGGCAACCGCGGGTCCCCTCCCGGAAAGGCCCGCTCCCAGAGCCCCGGCTTTGAGCGCCCCCATAGCGGGCCCAGGGTCGTAACCGAGGATCGTGGAGTAGAGGAGCCCATTCATCGTCATCGCAGTCCAGACGTCTCCGCGAAGAGTCATCTCGTACGCGGCTGTTGCCACCGAGGAAAACTTCCTTACCGACTCCAGGTCAACCCGTGCTCTCTCGCTCGAGGATTCTGGCACCATGATCAACACCTTGAACGACCTTCTCAGAGGAGTCGACCTCACCACTCTTCGTCGGCTGTTGTCAGTCAAGTTCAACCCTCCAAGCAGGCATCCAGCGACGTCGTCGAAGGCTCCAGTCACGCTGACGCCTGCCTTCAGGGACGCTTCGGCGCTGCACAGCATGACCCTCCTCATGCTCAGCTCCTTCCCCAGGGCCGCGGAGGTGGCGAGTGCGACCGCCGCCGAGGAAGAGGATGAGCTCTTCAGACCGACACCGATAGGGATATCCGACTTGGTAGAGATGGTACCGGAGTACTCCCTGGGCGATTCGCCACAGCTCCCAAGAACGGAGGCTACGATCTCGACGGCGAGCCTCGACTCGGCCCTCTCGCCGTTTATCTCGACCCTCCAGTTCCCGCGCGCCTCTTCGAGTTCGACTTCGGCATCCGTCTCAAGAGCCACTCCCACGGTCGCTCCTTTCCCTCCCGCAAGGGCGTTCACGATGCTCACGGCCCCAAACGCTTTCCCGGCCCCCCTCATCATCGTCATCTTAATCCCACCCCCAGCGCGTCGAGTAGCGCCTCTCTCATGATTTCCTCTGGCCCCTTCATACCCGTCCATATCTCGAAGGCAGCCAAGCCCTGCGAGAGCAGCATCTCGTGGCCGGGTACAGTCGGGCAGCGCAACCGTCTTGCTTCCCGCATGAGTTCGGTTTCGACTGGGTCGTAGACGGCGTCAAAGACGACTGGGCCTCCCTTCAAGAGTGCAAAGAGCTCCTTCGGGATCTCGGCGCCGTTTCCACCAATCGGTGCGGCGTTGAAGAGTATATCGATCTCTCCGAGCCTATGTATCTCTCTCCTTTCAATCCCAAAGACACTCAGAGTCATATCGGGGAATCTTTGTCCGAGCTCTCCGAGGACTCGACGCGCGCGCGGCGGGTTCCTCGCCACTACCGCGACCTCCCGGCAGCCGAGACGGTGCATCGCCCCGACGAAGGCTCTGGCCGCCCCACCGGCCCCGATTACCGCGCCCCTCGTGAGCTTCCGCGGCTTGCCGAGGGCACGCAGAGGCTTTAGAATCCCATCGACGTCTGTGTTGAACCCGGAATAACTCTTTACACCTCGCTTCACGGTGTTCACCGCACCGACCTCCCTTGCCCGTTCATCAAGCACGTCGAGAAGCGGTATTATCTCCGTCTTGAAGGGCATCGTGACGCTCACTCCGGCTATTCTGGTGCGCTTGCATCTCGAGAAGAAGTCTGCGAGGCCGCCGGCTTCGATTGACTCGGCCCTGTAGGAGGCGGGCAGCCCCAGTGCCTTGAAGGCCCTGTTCATCATCACGGGAGAGGGCGACCTGGACACTGCTGTCCCCACGAGAATGTAGCTCTCAGCGGACAATTGGACCCAAGAGTTCCTTTACCAGCCTGAAGGGCAGTTGGCCCGCCGCGACCGGATTCGGCGCGACCGTGACGTAAGATATGGGACTCCCTGCCATCATGGAGACCACCCTCGAAATCATCCCCTTCTCCCCCGTACAGAAGGCGATCAGGCGCCCTTTCGCCTTTTTCCCGTTATAGAGCGAGATAATCCTCCCGTTGTCTTCGAGCCTCCTCGCCGTGGCGACGACCTTGGCGATGTCTCCGACCTTCATCGCTCTGTCTCGGAGATTGGCGAGCTCCCGCCGGGCCGGTGTACCCTCCATGCCGTGCCAAGAGACGATAAGACCGCCGGAGTTTCTCGCGAGCTCGTGCGCCAGCCTGTGATCCTTCTCGGCGGTCGCAAGCTCCACGTCGATGTAGTGCGGGCCAACCTTCGAAACGGCAAGAAGTCGCTGAAGCCTTTCTCTCTCCCCGCCCCGAAACCTGCCACCCTCCGCCCTCGACCTGACGGTCACGATGCAAGATTCCGAGATCGCGGAAATCTCTTTCACCATCTCCTCTTCGGCGGCTCCGTGGAGGTAGTCGAGCCTGAGTTCGACCAGGTCCACCCCGTCGGCCAGAGCCCTTCTTGCCTCGCCCACTAGCGTCTTGACATCGGAGGCGGCTATCGTCGCGCACAGCTTCCCTCCTTTCTGCATTCGAACGCCTCCTCCAGGGCCACTTTCAGCGCTCGAGGATGAACTCGTCGACGCTCCCGCCGAAGTGTCTTCCTTTCCTCGCCGCTAGATGGACCAGCAAGTCGTCCCCCTCCTTTATGCTCGTGACAGCGACCGGGGTGGAGTCGGCTTTCACCAGTCGGACTGTCTCGGCCTTCTGAAGCATCGCCGACCCCTCTTCTCCTCCCTCCCCCGCCCTTGCGACAACCATGACCAGCGGCCTTCTCTCTATCTTGACTCTCCCCACCGTCACAACCCTCCGGTTCCCCTTGCAATCGACTATCTGCACCGTGTCCCCGCTCTGGAGCTCCGAGAGGTATCTGGTTCTTTCATCTCCTCCGAGAATGTAGCTGTGTATCGCACCCGCGTTCACCCTGAACTGCCTTGTCGGAATGTATTCGGTCGGGATGGTTTCGCTGTGGACAAGGAAGAAGAAACTCGACATGCTCCCCACGAGCATGCCTTCGCCTACGCTGAGGGTCGAGGTCGTGTCCACACACGCCCTCTCTCCGAGCCCGGCATCCGAGACTCTGACCACTCTAGCCTTCGAGAGGGCCAACGGGCTCTTCACCGCGATCGAGCGCAGCCGCTCCTTCGTCCTCGGGAGCATCGAGGCGGGGACTACGACCCCGTCGACTCCCCTTTCGAGCACCGTGAAGAGAAGGTCCACATCCTGCCCGTCCTCGAGCATGGCGTAGAGCCTCCTCCCTCTTCGAGAGAACTCGGCAACTAGGTTCTCCAGGGGGATTATTACCCAGTTGCGACAGGAGACGATCACGAAGGCGTGCCCTCTTTCGCCCGCTCGAACCGCCCTCTCGACGTCCTTCGATGTTGTTATCTCGATAATCGCGGCTGTCCCTGGCCCACCCAGTTTGTCGGCATCGGCTATGACAACGTCCGTGCCCGAGAACCCGATCGTCGTGATCCCTTGGAGGCGCGCGTCGGTCACCAACGGTCTTCTAACTAGGAGCTTTGTGAGACCGAGCTCCGCCATCTCACTCAGGAGCTGACCGACCTCCACCTCCTCCGTCGCTTCGACGATGATGTCTTTCGCAGAGTCAACCATGCTGAAGGACCCGCAGCGCATCTGAGGCTAGCGCCCCCTCGAAGACGACCTTGTGGAGAGCGCGCGTTATTCGGGCCGGGTCGCGGTGCTGGAAGATGTTTCTCCCGAAGGTCACCCCGGCTGCTCCCGCCTCCATCGCCCCTTCTGCCATCTTCAACACATCTCCATCGTTCTCTACCTTCGGTCCACCGGCGATAACGACCGGGACGGGGCAGGTCGTAACCACCCTCTTGAAACTCTGAGGATCCCCCGTATACACCGTCTTCACGATGTCCGCTCCCGCCTCTGCTCCGACCCTCGCGACCTGAGAGACGATCTCCGGGTCAAACTCACTCTTGATCGATTCTCCCCTCGGGTACATCATCGCGACGAAAGGCATCTGGAACTCATCGCAGGTGTCCCCCACGCTCCCCAGTTGTTGAATCATCTCGGGTTCGTCCTTTCCCCCGATGTTGATGTGAACGGAGATCGCATCCGCGCCGAGCCGGATCCCCTCCTCGACCGACGAAACGAGGACCTTCCGGTTGGGAGAGGGGCCGAGCGTGGTGTTTCCCGAGATGTGAAGGATGATTCCGATGTCCGGCGGTTCCCTCAAGGCCTTGATGACTCCCTTGTGAACGAGTACTGCGGTGGCCCCTCCCTGCGCGACGGCCCTGATGATCGTCTGCGGCTCCTCAAGCCCCCTTACGGGACCCATCGTCAAACCGTGGTCCATTGGTACGCAGAGCATCTTACCGTCCTCGGTTATCCTGGAGAGCCTCACGGCCTTCCCAAAGACCAACTACGTTATCCCCTCGTCCTGTTCTTCTTCTTCCTTCGCGATGAGCGCCTTCTTCACCATCTCCAACGCCGCCGCGGCCTGGTTGGACTGCAGGAAGACGCGGATTGACGATGAGATCGTCATTATTCCGTACAGGTTTATCCCCGCACGGGCCAGCGGCTGAGTCAGCCTCTGTACCAGACCGGGCGTCGTCTCCAGGCCCTTTCCGTAGACCGTCAACATGCTGAGCCCTTCGAAGGCCGAGACCGCCTTCCCGACCCCCTTTCTCGTGACCACATCGTGAACGATCTCGGTGATGTCTCTCCCGCCAGCAACGTAGAGGATCACGGAGTTGATTTCCAGTGAGAGCGAGAGCAGCTTGGCGTGTGCGCGCTCCACCGCACGGGTGAGTTCCACTATCGATTCGATTCTGGACGCTGCGCTCCCCACGACGGTGATCATCGTGACGCTCTCCTGCTCCAGCCGGGCCGCCAGGTCCGGTAGCTCACCCTCTATCACCGTCCCCGACTCGATCTTGTCGAGGCTCGTGATTCTAACTCGCATTCCCTCGGGCTTGAACTGTAGAGACTTCGCCTGCAGGAACTTCGCGCCCCCAGAGGCGAGGCGTTCGGCCTCATCTCCTCCAAGGCTCTGGACTAAGTACGGGTTCTCCACTTTGTCGGGGTCGCTCGAGAAGACACCCTCCGTGTCCTTTATCAGGACTACCTCCTTCGCGCCGAGGCACCTCCCGAGGAAGATGGCCGTCGTGTCACTTCCGCCGCGGCCAAGCGTGGTGATCTTCCCGCTCGTGCTTCTCCCCACGAATCCGCAGACGACCAACACCTTCCCTTCGTTCACGAGGGGCGCAATCAGGGACCTCACGAGCTCCCTGCTCTCCTCTATCAGAGGGTTGGCGTTGAGATGGGTTTCATCCGTGACTATGGGCCAGAGCTTGGAATCAGGGTCGACGATCACCGCCTCCACGCCTCTCCGCTGCAGGGCGGCCGCGAAACGGCGCGCGCTCGCGCGTTCCCCAAGGGAAAGAAGGTCATCGAGTGTTGAAGGAGGCATCGACGGGTTCGCATGCCTTGAGAATTCGAGTAGACTATCTGTGACTCCCTTCATCGCAGAGACGACGACAATCACGCCGTCCCCTCGCTCGTGGGAGTCCTTCACCAGCACCGCGGCCTTGTCGACCGAGCTTTCGCTGTCGAGCACTGACCCGCCGAACTTTACCACTACTATCCGAGACGACTCGTTCAACAAACGCGATGCCTCTTGCTGTCTTGAACCGTGAAGAGAGATCCGAAGCCTACGAGATGGAGGTTATTGGTGCTGCCAGTCGAGGGGGGAGGTGCGATAAAGTAAATCGCCTCGTCTCGAACGGCTCTCTGAATTCAATTCTCCTCCCTACTTCCGACTTCGACGCCTCACTATCTATTTATGTCTTTTTCGCGGCTCGAGGTTGTCGCCTAATTCCTTACTATCGGCACCACCTCCATCCCCAGACTCTTCCTGCACCTCAGCCTGTTGAGGACCCTCAGGTTCCACCCCATGGCCATGATGGGACCCCACCTCTCCCTGTTCTCATCCTTCCGGAACCCGGTCCTCAGGCTGTGCCCCTGCGACTCCTCGGCGCCGAAGATTGCCTCTACCATCCCCCTCCACCTGTAGAGCGAGGGGTCGAACTCTCTCGCGGCCCTGGTCCTGTAGTGGAGCCTCTTCCTCCCCGTGCCCAGGGGACCCTTCAGCCTGGCCACCTGCTTGATGTTGGCCTTCATCCTGAGCTGGTGGAGGCGCTCGAAATTCTTCTCGGCGTCGAATCCCCTGTCTGCATTGAAGACGGAGCCCGGGAGTGAAGGGAAGCTCTCGAGCATCCTCCTCAGCACGGGTGAGTCGTTGGTCCGGTAGCTTGTCACCCTGGCCCTCAGGATGATCAGGTGGTCGAGTATGGCGATGATGTGGTACTTGAGGTAGAGGAGCCTCCTGACCTTCTCGAACCTTTTCAGCCTCCTGTTTGGCCTGACAACCTCCTCGTACCTGTCTGTCTCCACTCCGGAGCTGTCCGAGGCCAGCAGCCCTCTCCTCCAGCCAGCTTCCTGGATGCAGAGCTCGGCTGTCCTGTCGAGCATGGCGTCGAGGTACTCGGGTGGGAGGGCCTGGTACGCCCTATGGATGGTGGAATGGTCCGGATAGGGTTCGCCGTCCCAGGGCAGGCCCAACTTCGGGACCAGGCCCTGCATGTCCCTGAAGGTGCATCCGACTATGACCGTGAGGAGGCTCACGGTCACGAGCTTCTCCAGGGAGTGGACGGGCCTCCTCCCACGCCTGGTTCGCCTCAT
>VBPQ01000018.1 GCA_005877185.1 Nitrososphaerota archaeon | reverse complement strand
CGAAAAAGATTCTGGCTGCAGAAAATAAGCTGCCGATAGCCATAAGTCTTTTCATAGGTACTCTGATGCTGTCTTCTGGTCTTCTGAACACTGCGAGGGCTCAAGGTAATCCGGCTGCGACCTCATGGTCATCCCCCGAAGGTCCTCTCCATGCGAACTATAGCCCACAGACTCAGATCACTGTGAACAACGTGGCCGGAATTTCCCCTCGATGGGTATTCCCAATACCTTCGGCTCCAGGGTTGTACTCGGGGACTGGAGCAGAGGGGGTCCATATCACCCCCTTAATCATAGACGGGATAATCTATTTCGTCACGAACTGGGCTCGTCTCTTTGCAATCTCGGCGACAGACGGTCATGTAATATGGTTCCAGGACTTGCCGCTGAACACGACCGTCTTGCTGCATTTCGCGCTGCTTGCGAATGGATTACCGCTCGCTGGAGCGGAAAATCCAGCGGTTGGAGCTGGCCCCGCCGGACACTATCATGAAATTCTTTACACCACAGGAATCAGAAATCAACCGCTCATCTGGGTTCCGGGTAACGACTACCACGTCTTCGCCTACAACGCGCTCACCGGTGATCTTGTAATTAACGTCCAAATCCTCAACCTGGAGACACAGAAGAAATTTGCAGGCAATTTCGGATCTTACGACCAAGAGACTCCTTCAATAGTGTTTGACGAGAAGGATGGAATCCTCATCTTCGGCGCTGGGACCTCCGAGGCGGTGAATGCGGGCAGGGGCTTCTTCCAAGGGTACGACGTCAATTCGGACCCACCCAAGCTACTATGGACCCAGTTCATGATCCCACCACAGGATGGTAGCGATCCCAACTGGGACATCAACTCGGTGGCTAGCATGGACTACGCGTGGATGGAGGCGAACGGTGTCGACGCGATAAACCTGAAGGCGCTCACCGCAACCCAACTCCACGATATGCTCTACGGAGACTGGGGTAACTTCGGGTTCAATGGCACGCACTCTTCCGCAGGGGCTGGAGTTGGATGGGGCGGTTCGTGGGAGTATGACGACACCACCGGCTTGGCCTACGTAGCGACGGGACAACCTGCACCCGACTTTAACGCGACAACCCGCCCCGGGCCGAACCTGTGGACGGACGCGATTTGGGCAATGAACCCAACGACTGGCCGCATCGTTTGGGCTACGCAGACTACCGCCCACGACCTCTGGGATTACGACTGCTCCTGGGGTGTCGTCACCGGAAATGTACAGGTTAGCGGGGCGACACATCACGCCGTCTTCAAAGGATGCAAGAACGGAATCTTGTACGCGCTCGACGCCAGCACCGGCCAGCCCCTCTGGGCACTGGTTCCACCCGGTACCCGCTATTCGCCTTCTGTGCATTCGCCAACTAACGGGAAGATACTTCTTGACCCAACATCGAAAACGGACATGACGAAACCCGACGAGTTCTATCCAGCAACGACAGGGTATCAAACTCCGGGCGGAACTGGGGCAATCGAGTCGGACTTCGCATTTGATCAGTCCACAAACACGATTTTCTTGGCTGGCTACAACGACGGTGGCAAGATCAACATCTTCGATGTCGGCCCCAAAACCTACAACGGATGCAAGCTGAATACTCCTGGTACCTACGCATACTCGGTAACATGCGGATGGGGAGCATCCATTGGCGCAGATAACTACCCCGGAGGCTCGGGACTTAACACCACAATCTACGGGATAAACTCAAACACGGGCAAGGTTGTCTGGCGTTATGACATTCCAACCCTCGCATTTCGCGGCGGAGTGACGGCAAGCTCAGGGGTGGTGTACGTGCCCCTGATAGATGGCACGATCAAACTCCTGCGCGAAAGCGATGGCTCCCTTATCGCATCGAGACTCGTGGGGGCCCCGATGGTTACCCAGCCAGCGATAGGAGCCGACGCCAATGGGAATGTTGTGATCGTCCAGCCTGCTGGGACGGCCTCATTCTTTGGACCAAACAATCCAGGATTCATCATGGCGTTCAGTGCACCCTCCTCGGCGAGCACTTCTACGACCGTAGCGACAACGACATTGTTAACATCGACCCTTGTCACATCAACAATCATCACCCCTGTGACCGGGATTGACCCTAGTTTGTTCTACTCTACAGCGGCTGTTGCGGTGATCTTCGTCATAGTCGCGGGTTTCTTGGCTGTTAGGCGTAGGAAACCCGCGCCCTGATCTTTTTCCTCTAAGTCTGCTAGAAGCGTCTTATCGGTAAAGTGGCGCGGTACTAGACTTACCCGAAAGTTAGAGGAGAAGGTGATAGCCTCTTGAAAAGATCGATTGTGTCGGCCAGAGAACGCTAGACGAACATGTTGTGTAAGGTTCCTAAGAACTCAAACAACTTCAGAAGCAGAAATTTTCAGCCGTACATAGGGTTCATTGCGCCTCCGCCGGGATATCATCCTAGCGTTGGGCTGCAATTATAGGACTAGCTGAACCAGACACCGAGGCTTCCGGCGAACGCGCAAACGGGATAACATATTACAGATGGTTAGTACAAAGAAATGCCGATGGCGCGATTTTCAGTCCGGGAGCTCGGGGCACGGACATGGCCCGACTTCGTACGAATTATGGAGAAGCATAATGGCGTGTGGGGTGGCTGCTGGTGCGTCGCCTTCCACCTCACGCGTGCTGAGGAAAACAAGTGGGCTGGCCGTCACAGGGAGTTGAAGGAGAGACTTGTTCAAGCTAATCGGTCGCACGCGGCCCTCGTCTACGATGGGGAGGACGTCGTTGGATGGTGTCAGTTCGGGCCCCCTGCTGAGCTGCCGGCCAGAATGGGAGGGTTCGTCAGGTTGGGCGTGGCTCCGCCCGATTGGAGAATCACGTGCTTCTTCGTGGACCGCGAAGAGCATCTCCCGATGCCGAAAAGTACGGGATGGACTTCGTTGATGCCCTGACTCTGCACGTGATGAAGAGACAGGGGGTGGATGAGATTTACTCTAATGACAAGGATTTCGACAGGGTCGAGTGGGCACGAAGAGTCTTTCAGTGACACAGTCTATCAGGAGTCTTTGGGCGGTTGTCTGGGTAAGTCTTTACCGAGCTAGGGTTCATCGCGCCTCCGCCTTCTTCACATGGTATTCGGGAACCTGCACCTTCTGGAATCCTACGATTAGCCCATGCCACGAATCGGCCTAGGTGTCGGAGCCTCTGCTTCGTCCGACTCTCTGGCAGTTGAGCCAGATGTACTCTGACCAATGCTCGCATATCTTCACCTTCCCGTCGCTGCCAGAAATCACCTGCCGTGAGGGGCGCATCGACACCGCCTTTAGTTGGGCCGTGGTTAGCAAGTCGGATGAGAGACTTCGTGATCATCGTTGGATCTCCTGCCGAAGGCTTGAAATGACTACCCAGTTCCCGCAATACATCGTTTGAACCTGGTTCTCGCAAACTGCAACGTCGTCGATGTGGAGCAAGGCAGAATCCAAGAGAATAGGAATTTGCTAATCGAGGGGCAATTCATCAAGGGGGTGACCGACAGACAGACGCGATCGGAGGGGAGGCCAGTCGACCTGAAAGGGACCTACGTTCTGCCCGGTCTTTCCAACATGCACAACAACCTGTCCATGGTCTTCCCGTTCAAGAATACAAACCTAACAGAATCGCCCGCCATAACGGTGCTTCGATGCTACAGGCGGGCTTACGATGCTCTGATGGCAGGGATTACAACGCTCAGAACAGTAGGTGAGCAAAACAGGGTAGATTTATCCTTGAAGAAAATGATCAATGAAGGGTGGGTGAAGGGTCCGCGAATCTTTGCGGGTGGGAAGGGGCTGGGGGCGGTTGGGGGACATGGCTCGGACTTCGGGCAAATCGAAACGAAGGGTCCTGAAGAGTTCGGGAAAGCAGCGAGAAGGGAGCTCGCAAGGGGGGCAGACCACCTCAAGATCTTCATTACAGGTGGAATCGCCAAACAAGAAGAGGACTTTGAAAAACCACAGATGACCAAGGAAGAGATGGTAGCCGTGGTCTCGGCGGCAAGGTCCAGAGGAACCTACGTCACGGCTCATGCGGGTAGTTCCCTGCCCATCATGAGGGCCGTCGAGGCCGGCGTGAAATGCTTCGAGCATGGGTACGTCCTCAGTCGCGAAGCTGCCCAGGCCATTAAGAACTCGAACGGATGCCTCGTCCCAACACTCAGCGTCACCAGGTCAGGAGACTGGATGAGGAAGAACGGCTTCGAAGAATGGACCATTGAGAAAGCCCTTTCCGCGGGCAAGACACATGTGGATAGCACCAAGACAGCCATCCGAGCCGGAGTAAGAATACTGAACGGGACTGACCTGCCACCAGGAGACTCCAACGATGGGGTCAACGCAACAGTAAGAGAAATTGAATTCCTGACCGAGGCCGGTCTCAGTCCTCTTGAGGCATTGAGGGCTGCCACGACATATCCTTCCGCGCTGTGCGGTGTCTCGAAAAAATTGGGGTCTGTGAAAGAAGGTTACCTGGCCGACCTTGTAGCAGTACCCGACAGCCCCTTATCCGACATCAGGGCGCTGGAGAAGATAGGGTTTGTAATGAAAGATGGCGAGATATTCAGGAATGAGCTCTGAGAAGAGGTTCAGAATAGGTGTCGACACGGGTGGAACCTTCGTTGACGCTGTTGAGTTCGACGAAGAGACGCGCAAGTTCAGGATGGCGAAGTCGCCGACAACACCATCAGACCCGACAATTGGCTTCCTGAACGCCTTACAGAAGCTCGGCACACCCCTGGACCAGACCTACCTCATTCTTCATGGCACTACTCTGGGGGTGAACGCCATTATACAGATGAAAGGGGTGCTTAACGGAATGATCACAAATCAAGGTTTCAAGGATGTCTTCGAAATTGGGAGGGGGGACGTTCCATCAGCAAGCATGTATGACTACAATTATCTCAAGCCCCCCCGAATAGTCAAACGCAGGCGTATCGCAGAGATACCCGGCAGGATAGACCATGAAGGGAACATCATTCGAGATCTCGATGAACAGGCAGCGAACGTCGCGCTACGGCGTCTGGTCGATGACCAGAAAGTCCGGTCTATTGCCGTGTCGCTACTTCATTCTTACAAGAATGCGGATCACGAGGAGCGCATCAAATCTATCGCATCCAAGACCCACCCAAATCTATCCGTCTCGATCTCAAGTGAAGTGGTCAGCGAATACAGAGAATACGAAAGAACGTCCACCACGGTCCTGGACGCCTACATCAAACCGATAATCGCCGAATACCTGCATAAGCTGGAGCGGACACTAAGCGTAAATGGATTCAAGGGTGTCTTACTGATCACGCGGTCCGACGGGGGCATGATGACGGCAGCCACGGCCGCAAATTCCCCGATATCCACGGTCCAGTCTGGACCCGCAGGAGGGGTCGTCGGGGGAAGCCATCTCGCCGCTCTTACAAAGAGACAGAAACTTATCACCATGGATATTGGTGGGACGAGTCTCGACGTTTGCGTAATCGAAGACGGACAGGCAAACGTGATCCACCAGAGTCAAGTTGAGCACTACCCCCTTTTGCTCACGATGTACGATGTGAGGTCGATAGGGGCGGGGGGAGGTTCGATTGCCACCGTGAAAACTGGCCTACTTCAGGTGGGTCCTGAGAGCGCGGGTGCCGACCCCGGTCCGATGTGCTATGGCAGGGGCGGAACCCGGCCAACCGTAACGGACGCATCCGTGATCCTGGGATACATCGATCCTGAAACATTCCTAGCCGGCGACATGCCACTGAAGCCAGAGTTAGCCAGAGAAGGGATAGCGGAAGAGGTTGTCAGACCGCTCGGGGTCGACCTCGTCGAGGCGGCAGCCGGCATAATGAAGGTGACTGCCGCGAATAGCATGGGTGCAATCAAACAAATCACAGTCGAGGAAGGAAGGGACCCGGCCGAGTACGCTCTGTTGGCATTTGGTGGAGCCGGGCCTCTCTTTGGTGCTATCCTTGCGCTAGAACTCGGGATACCCACAGTGATCGTACCAAGCGCTCCCGCAGCGTTTTCAGCGTTGGGAATGCTGATGTCCGATATTTCGTACGAAGTCTCGCAAACTGACATTTCAGTTCTTGAGGAAAGCTCCATCGAAGGGATTCGGAAGTTCTTCGCGCCACTCGAATCCAGGGTCAGGGGCATTCTTCTCCGGCAGGAAGCACCGTTCAAAAAGGTCCGAGTTCACCGGCTGCTCGAGCTTCGATATCTTGGGCAGGAGCACAGCCTTGAAATCTCCATAGATGACGCGAATTCTGTGAGTGAGATCAAGGCTTCATTTGACGCGTTTCATTTCAAACGCTATGGACACAAGATCGATGATTTGGTCGAGATCGTCAATTTTCGGGCGAGGGCGGTTGGCTTGCTGGAGAAGCCCGATCTTCCGAAGCTCGCAAAGGCGACCGATGCTACCCCACCACCGATGAAACGAAGAGAGGCATACTGTCTAACCTCAGATAAGATGACCGACTTCGGCGTCTACCGCAGAGAACAGCTGAAACCCGGCCACGTCGTGGAAGGTCCAGCCATAATCGATGAGGGTGTCACACGGACTGTGATCCACACAGGTCAGAGCCTGAATGTAGATGAAATTGGCAACCTCGTCATCACGGCGTAGATTGGAATGAGTTTGACTCGCGGCGCGAAAAAATCCGTTAGCTCGGGAATCGTCTCTGAACTGGTGAGGAGTCACCTAGCTTCCGCGGCGGAAGAGATGCGCAGCGCCCTCATACGCACGGCGTTCAATCCCGTGGTCTACGATGTGCTCGACTTTGGCATCTCGATCTACGACCGCAACCTGGACCTGATCGCCGAGGCCCCGGGAGTTCCGTCTTTCATAGGTGCGAACGATTACGCCATCGGAAAGGCCGTAGAATACGTTGGGGAAGAAAACATGGAGCAGGGCGATATTCTCCTCATGAACTATCCGTACTGGAATTCGGCACACACGTACGACGCCACTCTGTTCGCCCCCGTTTTCCACAACGACAATGAGCTCTTCGCCTATCAAGTCATCAGAGCCCACTGGATGGACCTCGGCGCCAAAGACCCGGGCTACGTGCTAGATTCTACCAACATGCATCAAGAGGGCATCGTCTTCCCGGGTACAAAGGTGGTCAAGAAAGGCGAGCTGAACAAGGAGGTCCTCGAAATCCTTCGGTTCAACTCGAGGATGCCCGCAGAGATCACGGGCGACCTAAACGCCCAAATTTCCTCGATAAGGACCGGAGAGAGACGACTGCATCAGATAGCGGACAAGTTTGGCCTCGAGGCTTTGAAATCATCAATTGAAAAGATGCTCCGAGCAGGCGAGGAGAGTTCACTCGAGGCCTTGTCGAGGCTGCCGCACGGATCTTGGAGTGCTGAAGACTATCTCGACGACGACGGCATTACGGACGAACTCATACCAATGAAAGCGACGGTCTCGATTTCACAGAATGAGTTCAAGGTCGACTTCGCCGGTTCGGCCGGCGTCGCCAGGGGTCCTGTGAACATGCCTCTCGGCTCTACATACTCGACGTGCAAGATAGTCTTCAAATCCCTCACCACACCCCATCTTCCTTCTAACGCCGGAAACTACCGCCCGCTCAAGGTCGAGGCCTCGCCTGGAACATTGTTCAACGCTGTCTATCCGGCTCCCACCTTCACACTCTGGACCGGTATCGTCGCCCTTGAACTCGTCTACAAGGCAGCGGCGGTGGGGTTGAAGGATTTCATCTCTGCTTCGTCTGGAGGCGACCTGCCGGGCTTCATGATGGTCGGAGTACACAAAACAAGCGGGCGATTCTATGCACTGAGCAACAACGAACCGGTGGGCTGGGGAGCGGCTCCCAACCATGACGGAGCGAATGCATTGGAACACCATTCGGTGTGCATCGGAAGAAACACACCAATCGAAGTGTTGGAGCTCAGGACAGGGATGACTATCGAATCCATGTCGTTGAGAACAGACTCGGGCGGCCCGGGGAGATTTCGCGGCGGGTTGGGGATTGAAAGGAGAATCCGCTTTGTTGAAGACGGAGAATTCCTCTCAGTAATGAAGAAGAGCAAGACTCGTACCTGGGGATTGGCTGGGGGACTCGGTACCCACCCGAGCGGACTTCGCATCTACGTCGGCACGGACCGGGAGAAAAGAGTGGGGACTCGTAGGATTCCCGTTAAGCCCGGGGACGTTTGCACATTAGTCACGGCAGGCGGCGGAGGCTACGGCGCTCCTTTCGAAAGGGACCCGCAGATGGTTTTGGAGGACTTTTTGGACGGCTACGTTTCAGAAGAGGTCGCGTCCAAGGCGTACGGTGTTGTCATTTCAGACGGCAAGGTTGACTTGAGGGCCACGGAAAGGCTTCGGGCAAAGCTCAGAGACCTCGGCTAGTCGGCTTGGGGCGGCCGAGGTCAAGCTCGCCAACTGCCTTGACTCTGATTCTCGCCGCACTAGTTGAGATGTAGGTCAGGGGTATTTCGTCAACATCTACTATCCTTATCGATGAAGCCATCGCGCCCGCTCGAATCGCTTCCTCAACACACATCTGCTTTACCAGCTTCAGCACCTCCTCCCTCGGTGTCTCCTCGTACGAGAACGTCCTGTCGACCTCAGCGCCGACCTGTGCTGTCGCGGCGCCTATGGCGTTGGCGTACTGGAACATCTCCGGCCTGACAACCCTGGAGGCACCCTTGAAACTGGAGTAGTGCGACGGCGGTACGATTATCCCTCCGCCACCCACTAGAATCACGGGGACCTGCGCCGAAGTCGTCTTCATCCTGTCTACCGCGTCTTCGACGATTTCTATGATCTTCTTCCTCGCCCTGTCAACGAATGATGAGTCGAGCTCCGACAGACGAGCCGGATCACATTTGCCGTCGTCTATGACCGCGTAACCACTCGCTAACGCAATATCCGTAGTCGTAACCTCCGACCCGCCCCAGCTCAGAGCTTTCTCTGTCAGTTCGAATGCCACGCTATCGGGACCGATGGTTACGCCACCGTCAACCCGATGCACAACCGTTCCTCCACCGCAACCTATCGCCAGAACGTCCGGCATCCTGAAGTTCGTTCTTACTCCTCCGATACTCGCCGGAATCGTCGAGTCTCTGGGAAACCCGTTGGAGATTACCCCAACCAGGGCGGTCGTCCCCCCTACGTCGACTACGACGCCATCGCTCATCCCCGTAAGGTACCCAGCGCCTCTTATGCTATTTGTGGGGCCACACGCAATGGTCCTGACAGGGTACTTCCTTGCGTAATCGACGTTCATCAGAGTTCCGTCGTTCTGTGTCAGAAAGATTTTCGCGTTCGTCAATTCGAAGGCATCGACGGCTTCCTGGAACGACCTGATCGCTGAGTTGGCAACCCTGAAGAGAGCGGAGTTCAAGATGGCCGCGTTTTCTCGAGCTATCAGGCCAAGACCGCCTATTTCATGGGATAGAGAGATAGGAACGCCAGGAAGACGGCCGGCCAAGATTTCCGCCGCCCTTCTTTCATGGGACGGGTTGACCGGCGAGAAGACCGCGGAGATGGCGATAGACTGAACTCCGTTCTCCTTGAAACGTTCGGCAGCCTGCGGTAGCGCGGACTCTTCCATCGGGACTATCTGCCTCCCTGAGTATTCGTGACCACCATCGATCATGACAGAGGCCCCGTTGACCGACGCAGAGAGGTCTTCGGGCAGAGTGTACATCGGCGGAATCGACGAACTCGATTGCTTCCCGATTCGGATGACCCCGACTTTGGACAATCCCTTCCTTTCGACGATCGCATTGGTACTATGAGTGGTGCCGAACATCGCGGCGTCTACATCTCTTCGGTTTATCGTGCCATCTGAAAACAGATTCGCGAGGGCGTTTGAGATTCCCGTGATCAGGTCTCTCGTTGTTTGAGATTTGACGGCTCTCAGCACTTGACCCTGATGGCCGAGAGCAACCGCATCGGTATGAGTGCCACCGACATCGACGCCAACCCTGATGGGCATGATGATCTGCTCCTCTTCTGCCTTCAAGTTAATCCAGCCCTCAAACCGATGACATAAATCTAGCTGATGGAAGCGGCTCTCGAAAGCGATTGCGTCGAGTTTCAAAGAATGATGTCGGGAAAATCGCGTTGGGCGCATCGATGCTCGCGGCGGGGGGCGGCGGAAATGTCGAGGTGGGCGAGGTCATGCTAAAGCGCTCCATTGAGCAATACGGAGACGTCAAGCTCGTAAGCCTGAATGAGCTTAACGAGGACGACCTCATCATTCCTATGGGGATGATGGGTGCCCCAATCGCGGGAATAGAAAAGTTCGGCTATGAAGGAGAACCCTCGCAAGTAGTGAGATTCCTCGCCGAAAAACTGGAACGGGATGTGAGCGCTGTAACTGCGGTCGAGGTCGGAGGCTCCAACTCCATGATTCCGATGGTCGCAGCCGTTCAGCTCGGAGTTCCGATGGTGGACGCGGATTCCATGGGTCGCGCATTTCCTGAAACGCAGATGACCTCATTCCATCTGAGAGGCGTCCCGGCTAGCCCGCTGGCCCTGATCGATGAGAGGGGGAACAGGTGCATGATCGAAGCGACAGACACCTTCTGGGCTGAGAAGATCTCCAGAACGATTACGTCCGTAATGGGGGCCAGATCCATGGTGGCGACTTTCGCGATGGACGGAAGGACGGCAAGGTCGGCCTGCATAGACGGCACGATTACACTTTCGGAAAAGATCGGGGACCTGCTGATGAAGTCGCGTGGCAAGGAGGAGGTTCTTGCTGACCTTTTGGAGTTGGTCAAGGGCGGAGTGCTATTTAGAGGGAAGGTGACGGATGTTCACAGGGAAACGGTCGGTGGATTCAACAAGGGTAGTGTCACGCTCGACGGGTTCGACGAGTATTCATCGTTGGGAGGAAAGGTCTTCTTCCAGAATGAGAATCTGGTCTTCTACGCTGATTCGCGCCCCGTTGCCACCGTGCCAGACATAATCACAGTACTGAACTCCGAAACCTGGGTTCCCATAACAACCGAGGAGTTGAAGTACGGCTTGCGCACAATCGTCGTCGGATTGCCGTGCGCGCCTATCTGGCGGACAGCGGAAGGTCTGGAGGTTGCTGGTCCTCGTTATTTTGGTTACGACGTAGACTACTCGCCCGTAGAAGAGAGAGCCAGAAGGCCTCGCTGAGCGCAGCCAGATGAGGGCGAGCTGGTTCCTGCCGTAAAGGTTTATGTATCAAAATTTGAAGTGATTTTACGGTTGGCAAGAGCTGTTGCACGGACTACGCAGGTGGTCGCTGCTATCGTTGTTATCGTGATAATCGGCTCCGCTCTTTACTTCCTGTACGGTGTCGGCCCGGGTCAGACGACCACCACCCCGATCACAACAACCAGTACAAGCACAACGTCCTCGACAACGGTGACTTCAAGTTCGTCGTCCGTCAAGTACGGAGGGACTCTCGTTATCGATGTCGCTGTCGACAAAGGTGCGCCAGGCGACCCGATGACGGTCCAAGAAGGGCCTATCACGGGAACAGTGCAGCAGGAGGTCTACGAGGGACTAACGGCGATCGACTTCAAGGGCAATGTCGTGCCGGACCTGGCTGTGAACTGGACGAAGGTTTCGAGCACCGACTACGTTTTCAACTTGCGTCAAGGAGTCAAATTCCAAGACGGAACTCCCTTCAACGCCTCGGCTGCCGTCTTTAGCTTTACGCGCATTCTGAGTAACAATGCCTCGGTAAGGTACGGGCAGGTATCCTCGATTGCGAGCGTCACGGCGCTGAGCAACTACAAGGTTGAGTTCAAGCTGAAGGAAACGAGTTCCGATTTTCTCGAGTCTCTCGCAATCGGGGAAGGCATTGTTTCCCCGACGGCTGTAAAGGCGTATGGTTCCCAGTATGGAAGTCAGCACGCGGTGGGCACCGGGCCATACTCGTTCGTGGAATGGGTACAAAATGACCATGTTACTCTACAGGCAAATCCCAATTATTGGGGTCCGAAACCTTACATCCAAACGATAATCGTGAAGGTGGTGCCCGATGCGTCAGTAAGGTCGCTACAGCTCCAGAGCGGACAAGTCCAGATAGCGGAGCTCTCTGCCCAGGAAGGTCAAAGGTTGAGCTCCGTGCAAGGTCTGCAGGTACTCAAGGGCGCCCCCCAAGAATTCATCACAATCTCGATCGATGTAGACCCGCCCTACACGATCCAGCCGCTTCTCAATCCGCTCGTGAGACAGGCGATAAACTACGCGATCAACAGAAGCGCGATAGTTCAGTTCGTGGCGCTGGGGTACGCGGTACCGGGAATCGGTCCCGTTCCTCCGTCAATCCAGTGCTGCTGGAATCCAGGGCTCGCGATGTATCCTGCCAACGGGAACATCACAAAGGCGAAGCAGCTGCTGACTCAGGCGGGCTACCCGAACGGGCTTAGCGTGAAGATATTGACCGGTCCATTCACGCCCAATTACCTGCAGGTCACACAGGCAGTGGCCGCTGACTTGAAGAAGGCAGGCATAAACGCGACAATCGACCAAGAGTCGTTTGCCACAGCCGCCGGTGTACTCCTCTCAGGAAACGGGACTTGGCAACTCGGTTTCCACGATTGGGGAGGAATCGGAATCCCAAGCTCGTACGGTTTCATGGGCGAATTTTACAACCAGAAAAACATCGGCAACTTCCAGTGGAACCTACAGCACATCAGGGATTCGAACCTCACGTCGATGCTCGACCAGTTAAGAGTCACAGACGACCCCGCCAAGGTAAAATCCCTCTCTGACGCGATCCAGACAAGGATACTGCAACAGGGCTACGGTGTCATCCTCTACTATCCCAACATTCTGCAGGGGGAGGTATCCGCTGTGCAGAACTACGAGATTCACCCCAACCCGTGGTATGGATATGTGATCTTCAACCCTGTGATCGGGGCGGGCGTGTGGCTGAGCCCCTGAGCGGCGTCAGAATCTAGGGACAATTTCGCCCTTCTCAATCGGCTCCCAGTAAAAGCAGGCTGTGGTATGCTCCGGAGAGTCTGTCGGAGCGAGGGGAGGCTCTTCTTCCTTGCATTTGGGCTGCATGAATGGGCAGCGGGTGTTGAATTTGCATCCTTGTGGAAGATTCAGTGGGGAAGGTATCTCGCCTTTAAGCAACTGGGGCGGTCTCTTTTGCAAAACCTCGGGGTCAGGGACCAGTACCGCCGACAGCAGGGCCTTGGAGTAAGGGTGCAGAGTTCTCTGAAAGAACTCGTCCGCTGGCGCGACCTCCGCGATTGTGCCAAGATAGAGAACGAAGACCGCGTGGCTGACGTGCCTTACAACCCCCAAGTCATGAGAGATCATGAGGTAAGATATGCCGAGGTCTTGCTGGATCTGATGCATCAGGTTCATGATTTTGGCCTGAGCAGAAACGTCCAGCGAAGAGACGGGTTCATCAGCGATTATCAACGAAGGCTCAAGAGCCAGTGCCCGCGCGATTGCGATTCTCTGTAATTGACCACCACTGAACTGGTGTGGAAACTTGGTCGCATCATCCTTCGACAAACCCACCCTCACAAGAAGGTCCCTGACTCTCTCCTCTCGCTCCTTCTTGGTCATCAAGTGGTGGATCGCGAGCGGCTCCGAGACGACATCCCTCACCCTCATTCTCGGGTTAAGGGAAGCGAAAGGGTCCTGAAAGACGAACCCGATCTTTCGACGCATATTTTTCAGCTCGTCGCCTTTCAACTTCCACGCGTCGCTCCCATCGAAGAGGACCCTGCCGGACGTGGGTCTCAGAAGGCGTCCTACCATTCGGGCAATCGTCGTCTTTCCAGACCCGCTTTCTCCCACGAGGGCTACGGTCTCGTTTCTTCCGATTGTGAAAGACACATGGTTTACTGCCTTGATTTCTGCGACCGTCTTCTTGAAGACGAGCCCCTTCCTCACGGGAAATATCTTGGAAAGGTCCACAGCCTCAAGCAGAGGCTCAGTCACTTGGTTCGCTCCCAGTCCTTCGAATATATGAAACAGCTCGCAAAATGGTCTTTACCGATTTGAATCAGATCTGGTTGTTCACTCTGGCAGACAGACTTGGCATGGGGGCATCTCGGATGAAAGTGGCAGTCGTTGATTGGCAGGCGCGTCAATCTCGGAACCTCTCCCGGAATCGTCTCGAGCTTCCCACGCTCGGAATCGGTCCGTGGCACGGACCTCAGTAGTGCCTGTGTATACGGATGGCTCGGATTTCTCAGGACGGCGTTCGTCGGTCCTATTTCTGCGAGTCTTCCGGCGTAAAGAACGGCCACCCGGTCACAGATCCAAGCCACTATGCCCAAGTTGTGCGTGATCAGAAGAATCGAAGTCCCTTGGGAGTCCCTGATCTGCCTAAGTAACGAAAGTACTTGGGCTTGGATTGTGGTATCAAGGTTCGTTGTCGGTTCGTCCGCTATCAAGAGCTCGGGGCGGCTCGCGACTGCCATCGCAATCATCACCCTCTGGCGCATCCCCCCAGAAAGTTCAAACGGGTACTGAGAAGCAACGGTTCCGGCCTCCGGAATCCCTACTTGTTCAAGAATCTCGATGGCCTTGCCAAGTGCGGGTTCACTCGGTAGGCCTGAATGTATCTGAATCACCTCTGAAACCTGTTTGCCCACCCGAATCAACGGATTAAGTGATGTGAGCGGATCCTGGAAAACCATCGATATCTTGCTACCTCGGATCTTGCGGATTTCGTCGTCTGGCATCTTTGTGAGGTCCTCTCCGTTGAAAAGGATCCTCCCGTCCACGATCCTGGCGGGAGGGCTCGGGAGGAGCCGCATGATGGAAAGCCCGGTCATCGTCTTACCGCTGCCGGATTCTCCCACCAGGCCCATGATCTCGTGAGCCTTGATTTCAAAGCTTACACCGTCAACCGCTTTTACGACGCCTTTTGATGTAAACAGGTGCGTACGTAGGTTTTCAAGACTTAGAAGAGCACCGCCGGGGCGATTGTGGTCGACCACCTTCAACACACCGTTCATCGCCTGGCCTTTTTTGCCCGCTCAGATCCTCAGGGAAGGGTCCAAGGCGTCTCTGAGTCCGTCGCCCAGCATGTTGAAAGCCCAGACGGTGATTGCTATTGTCAGCCCCGGAAAGAGTGCCATCAGGGGTGCGATAAGCACGTACTCCAACCCTTCTGAGACCATCCCTCCCCAACTTGGCGCCGGAGGTTGGACTCCGAGGCCGAGGAAGCTCAATCCCGCCTCGGCGAGAACCGCCCATCCAAAACCGATAGTGGCTAGGACAACGACGGGAGAGATGGCGGAAGGAATGATGTGCTTGCGCATTATCCAAGAATCGGATGCGCCCATCCCTCTTGAGGCGAGTACGTAGACGTTCTCTTTGACCCTGAGAGTTTCACCCCTCATGACTCTCGTGTAACCCGGCCAATTGATGAGAATCAACGCGATTATCACGTTCTCTAGCCCTGGTCCGACAACCGCAACTGCCCCCACAGCAAGGATTATCCCGGGGAACGAAAGAAATACGTCCACGATACGCATTATTGCAGAATCGACTTTGCCGCCGTAATAACCTGCGAGCGCCCCGAGAAAGACCCCGATGAGGAGTGAGACGCCGACGACGCTTGCGCCAACGAGCAACGAGACCCTCGCACCATACATGAGACGAGATAGCAAGTCTCTGCCGAGCTCGTCTTGTCCAAGAAGGTGAATCGAGGATGGACCCTTCAGGGAACCTGCAAGCTGCTGTTGGGTCGGGTCGAACGGTGCAATGTATGGGGCCAATAAAGCGACGACGGTGGCTGCGATGACTACCAGAAGGGCGACAAGCGCTATGCGATCTCTCGATAAGATTGCCAAGACTTCGTACCTAAGAGGTCTGGCGCTTTCGGAGTCCTCGACGAGTTTCGGCTCTCTGGAGAACAATCTACTCTTCTACTCTCTCCCCTGGAACCTGATCCTCGGGTCGATTGCCGTGTAAAGAAGGTCGACGGTTAGGTTGATGAGCACGTAGGCTGTCGCAGCAAGAAGCAAGAACCCCTGAACTACGGGGTAATCTTTGACCAAGATCGCCGAAACGACGAGTCTCCCGATTCCTGGCCAAGCGTAGACGTACTCAACAAAGAAGTCGCCAGCCAGAAGATAGCCCACCTGCAGCCCTATCACCGTGATCACCGGTAGTATGGCGTTTCTGAGTGCATGGCGCCTGATGACCACCCATTCACTGAGGCCCTTTGCCCTCGCCGTGCGTATGTAGTTCTCATGGATCTGGTCCAACATTGAAGACCGCGTCAACCGTATCAGGAGACCGGCTAGACCGATCCCGAGCGTCAGCGCAGGGAGTACGACCGATGTCGGTCCTATGTTTCCGCCCACTGGAAACAGTCTCAGATAGAATGCGAATAGGATAAGCAGCATTATCCCCAGCCAGTAATCTGGCAGGGACGCCGCGAGTATCGACCCTACTCGTACTGCCTGGTCAGTTGCGCGGTTCCTCTTCACGCCAGCGAGAATTCCTACGGGGATTCCTATGGCAACTGCGAAGGTCATGGCTACTGAAATTAGGAGGAGTGTATTCGGGAGAGCTTGGCCGATGAGCGTCAGCACCGGTACTTGCTGTGCTATGCTGTTGCCCAGGTTTCCCTGCAGAATTCGCCACACGAAGAGCAGATACTGAATGTAAAGAGGTTGCCCGAGCCCGAGCTCGGCCCTAAGAGCAGCCGCAGTCACCGAATTCTGTGAGCCACCAAAACCGATCACGCTAATGAGTGGGTCGCCTGGTGTCAACTTCATTATCAAGAAGGCTATGACGGAGACGCCGAGGAATGTCGGAATCAGCAACAGAAGGCGAACCAGCAGGTATCGAGATATCGAGTATCTCTCTTCCGACATCCGAAAGACGATTTCGTGTAGAAGTGTATTAATCTATGTTCCTGTATCTGTTGGAACGCTAGTCGCTTCAGAGGCCATACTCTTACAAGATTCCCTGTCGTCGACGTCCGGGATATCATCCACGCGTTGGGAGCTAGGTAGCGTCCACTCTCAATGAGGAGAGATGCTTGAAAGGACACACCCCAGGAAGCCGATTCTGGAGAGGAGAAAGAACCAGACTGCCATGATTCCGTAGACTACCACCAGAAAGCTCAGTTTCGACGATTTGTGGTGAAAGAGCTCGCTGGCCAGGACCACGCCCCAGAACCCGCCAACCAGGGCCATGGTGAAGAGCGTCTTCTCGCTTACTCTCCACTCGCCGTATGTCGCCCTGGACTTGTCGATCCCCATCGCGAAGAAGCCGACTACGCCGGTCAGAAGGAGCCATATGCCAAGTACCTCCAGCGGAAGATTGCTGGAGATGCACTCGAACATAAGAGAAGAAGTTGAAGAGCTAATTAAGGACCAACGTTCAGGACTCTTGTCTCAAGAAACTCACGACATAGGTGCTCTTAAGGCGGGTCGAGTTCATAGGATGAATGAGCTTCGGAAAGCAGAAGGAGTTGGTGAAGCAAAAATCCACGCTAGAGCAC
>VBPQ01000017.1 GCA_005877185.1 Nitrososphaerota archaeon | reverse complement strand
GACGGGAACTAGACGCGGCTCTAAACCTGGAAGAACGTCTGGACGTGCTCGCAGCCGCAAACCCGGGATTGCACGCCAAGCTGCTCGCCCGGGTGGGCTGAGCCTGCGTGAGGGTGAATCGCATTTCTCCCCAGGGGCCCCGCCGATTGTGCCCTACCTTCCACTCGAGGAATCATTGGGGCTGCCGGGGGAGCGAGGCAGAGAGCTCCTATTGGTCTCCCCGCTCCAAGAAATAGCGTTTGAATTCGTTGATGCCCTCAAATTGATAGTCGGGCCGGATTTCGGATTCCCTTCTCTGCGAGATTATGGCGACTGCGACCCCAACCTCTGCGGCCGACCTGATGTCATTCAGCCTGTCTCCGACGAAGAGCACCTCGTCCCTCTTAGCACTGAGTCGGCTCATGGCCATTCGCAGTTGTTGTGAGCGCAGCAGGGAATCCTCGCGCGTGAAGCGGATGGGGAGGAGCCCAGTAAGCCCGAACTTCCTGAGGATCCCTTCGCTAGCCCTCCTCCCCTGCATGGTAACGAGAGAAAGGCTGGCGCCCCTTGACAGCTTCGAGAGAGTCTCCTCAACCCCCTCGATCAGAGAAGAGTCGGCGATAGCCTCGATCTCGCGCTTATCTATCAGCGCAAAGACTCTCTCCCTGGCCTCCGGCCTCTCCGTCAGAAATTTCTGCAGTGATCCGAAGAGGGGGGAGAAAGTATCCTCGGCCTTGAACTCGGCCCTTAACTCTTCTCTCAGAGACTGCCAGTCGACAGGAATCCTGACGAGTGTCCCGTCGAGGTCGAAGATGAAGGCGCCGTATCTCGCAGCCCTTAGAGCACTCTCTCCTTCCAGCCGTCCTCCCTCCAGAGCAGGACTCCCGAATCGATGTTTCTAATCAGATAGTATCCCGATGGAATCAAGTCGTGGGCCGGGATGCCTCCCCTCAGCTTCCCCTTCATCCCCAGCGTGACGTAAAGCTCGGCGAGGTTCGAATACCACGGGAGTTTCAAGTGTGTCACCGCCACGTACCCCCAGAGCGGCATCGTGGAGTGGAACTTCCCCGCGTCGACCTCGGTCACGCACGGTTTCCCGTCTTCATCCTCCTTGACGTCGATCGAGTACGCCCCCGAGGCGTGGCGGTCCACCGCCTTTACCGCCAACTCGGCGATGTCGTCAACCCTCGCGTCGCGGATTGTCCTGGCGACGGAGGGAGTCCCTGTTATCCCCGAGGGTGAGATGTGCTTGAAGGGATACTCGATCCTCTCCCTGCAGTACGATGTGACCAGCCGACCAGCCCACCAGATGCTGTCCCACGCGATGTTTCGCCCCGGCAGATAATCCTGAATGATGAACTCTCCTAACGGGGTCCCCTTGGCGAGCCACAAGCCGATCCAGTGATTCGCCTCTTCGGGACTCACGCAGAGAAGGCTGAGCCTCCCTCCAGCTCCGTGTCTTGCGCGAACCCAGAGAGGCGAGCCCAGCGTCTTGAAGACGCCCTCCACCTCTGAGACCCTTCGAACCGTCCTCGTCCTGGCAACGGCGACACCCGCTGCCGCCAAGACCTTCTGGGTCTCGAGCTTATCCTGCGCGACGGTCATCACCCTCGCGGGCGGGAGGAGGACGGATGCGGGGAGCTCTCTTCTCCTCGCGGAGAGCACGAGCGCCTCGCTGGAGGGTTGAGGGTGAATGAACTCGACACCCTCCTTCTTTGCGATTTCTGAAACTCTCCCCACAAACTTCTGGTCGTCGTGCCTTGGCGTCAGGTATCTGGCCTGTAAGTCGGGAAACTGAACGTAATACTTGCTGTGGTCCGTGCCTGCCACGTAGTACTCTCTCCGGGAGGCCCTTATCGCCCTGACGAAGTTGACGCCGGCGATCCCACCAGCACCTGTCACGAGGATCCTCTTCTTCGCCATCTCTACTCGACACTCAGCCTGAATTCGCCCGAGTTCACCTTGACGAGATTGCCCCTCTGGGTAACTTCGAGGTCACCGGCGTCAACCCGCGGCTTCCGCCCTTGGGAGTACTCGAGATGCAGACGAAGCCCGGGAGGTGGGTTTCCCGCGAACCTGTATTCGTGCCCCTCCCTCACGAGTGGGACCGACCTCGATTCCCACCATGAGGCCACGCCGACCCCCGAGGAGACGAAGCACTCCATGCTCGCGAGCTTCTCGAGAATTCTGGGATACAGCCTTCCTCCGCGCATCCTGATCGCTTCCTGGTGCCAGAGAAGGGTAAAGAGACCGCCGACCTCCCTGACCTTTTCGATCATCCGCTCGACATCGTGCATCCCCTCCTCCTCCTGCAGCTTAAGGTAGCCCCACAGAGTTGTGTCCATCAGGACTAACGGAATCTCGAGTATCTTCATCGAAGACCAGTCGTGAGTTGGTGGGTGAAACGGCGTCGAGAAACCCAGCGGAAACCCAAGTGACTCCCGGGCGCCAACGCTTGTGTCGTAGACGAAACCAAACGATTCCATGATCTGCCATGTCTTCTCGAAGTCAAACCGAAGGTAATGCTCCCTCACTCCAGCGGGAGAGGAACCTGTCGCGTTCTGGAACTTCTCAACTGCCTCCCTCATCTTTTCAAGAGAGTCGTGCGTCCCGAAGTCGCCGTGCAGCCCAAACTCCCAGCCGTTCTCCTTCAATGGGGTTAGCGAAGGTAGGAGGTCACCGAGCGAATAGTTCGATGTGAGCAGAAAGAAGCTGGACCGGAATCCCCTCCTACCCTCCTCACCGGCGACCAGACCAAAATTTCTGTAGAGGGACCTGAGCCCGAGCAACCCCAGAATCAAGTCGCGAGCAGTGAACCTCCTCCTTGTCGCGAGGATGTGCCTCCGTGTGTGCTCGATGTTGTCGACGTCGTGGGTCAGGCAGGCCGCGAACGGACGAGCCTCGGGCCAGCGCGCCTTCCAGGCGAAGAAGCCGTCCCTCTCGAGCGAATACCTCTTCACCTCGAGGAGGAAGTGGTTGAGCTTCTGCTCGACCTGGGGACTGCTGGCCTCTCGAGGCGTCTTGCCCCTGACGGCCGAGGCGATGAGGTCGACGAGGTCCGCGGGCAATTCTTCCGACCCGATGACACCCTTGGCGAGTCCCAGGTTCTCCTCCACCAGACCATGGACGTACGCACGCGCCGCCGAGGTCAACTCCGCCTCCCTCTCCTCACCGTGGGGAAGACACTCTCGAGCCTCCCCTCGAGTTCTTCCTGCACAGTCTCAAAGCTACGGGTAGAATCAATTACAGGGTAGCCTCGCGAAGCGGCGATTCTGAGGTACTCCTCCTTCTCCTCCGTGAGGACCTCCGAAGCGTATCTGATGTGGCTTCCCCTTCCGCGAATGATCTCCATCGACCTTGTCACGGGGACATCAAGGACGAAGGCGAGATTCGGTCTCGGAAGCATGTAAAGGGTGGAGAGCGGCTCAACGGGATAGCCCAACGACCTGTACTTCACGTAGGTGCTCCAGATGTAGCGGTCGTAGATGACAACCCTCCCCTCGAGCCCGACCCCGAGGGAGGTGATCAAGTTCAGGAGGATATTATCAGCGAGGGATAGCAGGGGGCGGAGGGGGTTTCCCCCGCGCTCTCCCTCAGCGGGAGCCCTCTCTCCCCCCTTGCGAGTCAGCCTTTCGACGAACAGATACCTGTGAAACGGGACTACTGTGCAGTCGTAGCCTCTCGAGAGGAACCACTTCTCTAAAAAAGCGGCATGAGTAGATTTGCCGCTACCATCGATGCCGAGGAGTGCGACCGACCCCCCCCTCTTCCCCTCGGTCAATGACGAGAGGGCCCTCCGTTGGTATTCGTCGTTCAGGTAGAGGGAGAGGACGACGAAGAAGATACCAGAGGAGGGCAGGATGAAGTTCAGCGGAGCCCCGATCAGGTATCCCCCAACCGCAGCGAGAGCGACGCGGACCGCGTTGGGAAGGTCGTTAAGGTAATCCAGCTTACCCGAAGCGCTTCGAAGGACTCCATAGGCCGCGTACGCCAAGACCAGGAGGAGAATCCAGGGGAGAGCAAGAGGGGGGAAGGCCGTTGAGACCACGAGGGTAAGAACCGCCACGACGAATGCGGTCAGTTTCATCTTCAACTTCTCAAGACCAGAGTTTGGGCGGCGCGCCCGTCCGTCGATTAAATAGTCTTGCCTTCGCTCGGCCTGGTCCCACAGCTTTCGACTCGACTCGTAAAAGATGGGAACCACCGAACTTCATCGATGCCGAGACGATGCTTCGTCTCGGTTTCGTTGGAGTTGTGTTTCTTTCCGACGCCTATGGGACAGAGCCGCTTCGCGCTCACACTTTAAGAGGGAAAGGGGCGAAAGCCCGGCTGGATGGTTGTAAAGGCGGCAGTCCTCTGCGGCGGGAGGGGTGAGCGGCTCAAGCCCCTGTCCGATTATTTCCAGAAGACGATGATACCCGTCGGAGCGAAGAGGAGACCGCTGCTCGAATACATAATCAGGCTGCTCGTCTACCACAAGATAAGCGAAATCGTCTTGCTCACCGGCTACAAGGCGGATGAGATAGAGAGATACTTCGAGGACGGCTCAAAGTTCGGCGCAAGACTGACCTACTCCCAGGACGCCAAGCAGATGGGCGGGAGCGCCAACGCCGTCGCGAATGCCTTGCTGGCGAAGAAGCTCGGCGAGTGCGACACGCTCGTAGTCTACTATGGAGACATAATCTCCGACCTCAATGTGACCGACCTTGTCAGGAGGCATCATTCGCTGCGAGCGGATGCCACACTCGTCCTCGACAACAGGTACACGCTCCCTGTCGGTGTCGCGAAGGTGAAGAACGGCCGAGTTGCCTCCTTCGAGGAGAAGCCTTCGTACGAGATGAGCGTCACTACCGGTAACATGGTCATCGGGGGGAGTGGGCAGGAGCTCATCGTAAGGATGTCAAGGGAGAGGAGGAAGAATGACCTCATGACCGACTTCATCCCGAGGCTCTTGAAGACGAGGGGGAGAGTCGGCGCATACTACACCAAGGGTTTCTGGCATGACATTGGCACAATAGCGAGCTACGAGCAGCTCAATCAGGAGCGGTTAGACGAGAAGCTTAGATTCCTAGATAGGAACCCCTGAGGCTGAGCCTAGGGAATGGCGGCCGGATTCAACTTCGGTCGACTGGACTCCCAGGCTTCGTGTCACGCCTGCTCGGCCTTGTGGCTGTTGTGGCAGGGATTCACATCGGTGTGCTCTTTGTAACCGACAGAAAGTTCGGGGAATCCCGGGATAGCTTCTCCCGACGAATCCTGCGCCACGCGGCGGATAGTCCCGCACTACTTTTCTTCGGGCCTGCTCGTCGACTTGTCAGCCTTGACCTCTGGGATGTCTGTCATCGGCTCGGGTGGAGGCGTTGTCGCCATCGTGTAGCCGATCCACGCAAGGATTCCTAGAAGGAGCGCCACCGCGAGGAACGCGGTAATCTCCAGGATGAAGAGGGGGAAGTAGTAGAGGAGGGCTGCGTAGGCCAAGATACCAAGGACGCTGCCGGCGAAGATGCCTCCGCCCACACTCCGGTCGTTAGCCAAGGCGCTACACTTCACCGTCTCGGGTTAAGAATATAACACTTATCCCTCATCAGAGGCGCTGAACTTCCCTCCTTCCCAGCCTGCTCTCGACCAGATGAACGAGCTTCTTCGTCTTGACAACCGTATCAGGGTTGACCGAGATGGAGTCGATACCGAGGCTCACCAGGTACTCGGCGAGTTCCGGGTAGACCGATGGGGCCTGCCCGCAGATCGAGATCGTCCTCCCGGCTCCGTGGGCGCCCTCTATCAGGAGCTTTATCGCACGCTTGACCGCCTCGTCTCTCTCGTCGAAGTAGCCCAACCGTCCCAGCCTCCCGGAGTCCCTGTCTATCCCGAGCGTCAGTTGTGTGAGGTCGTTAGAGCCTATGCTCAAGCCGTCGCAGAGGCGAGAGAACTCGTCCGCGAGGAAGACCATCGAGGGAACCTCCGCCATCAGCCAGACCTTGAACGTGTCTCCGCGCCTTAGCCCCTCACCCTCTATCACACCCACGCACCTCTCAACCTCCCAGAGCGTTCTTACGAACGGGAGCATGACCCAGACGTTCGTCAGGCCAATCTCCTCCCTTACTCTCTTTATCGCCCTCACCTCCATCTTGAAGGCCTGGAGATATTCTGGGGCGATGTATCGAGAGACGCCTCTCCAACCTATCATGGGGTTGGACTCTGTCTCCTCGTACTTCTCGCCGCCCTTCAGCTCCTTGTACTCGTTGGACTTGAAATCTGAGAACCTCACCACCACGGGCCTCGGGTATATCTCCCTCGCGACCGTCGCGTGGATGCTCCCCGATATAGCTGGCGATTATGAACTCGACCCTCATCAACCCGATTCCGTCGAAGGGGATGCGCGCGTAGTCCCTGATCTTCTCGGGGACGCCGAGGTTCATGTAGACCTTCGTCTTGGTGATGAGGTTTCGCGCCTCCTCAACCTCCTCAGTCGTACTCCTCGAAGGCGTGACGACCGTCACCCGCCCCTTGAAGACGTTTCCGCCGGACCCGTCGACCGTGACGACCATCCCCTCCTTCAGAAGCTTCGTGGCGTCGGATGTCCCGACGACGCAAGGCACACCCAGCTCCCTGCTGACGATTGCGGCGTGGCTTGTCATCCCGCCCTCGTCGGTGATTATTCCGGCCGTCTTCACCATCGAGGGGACGTAATCGGGTGTTGTCATCTTGGTGACGAGTATGTCACCCTTGCTCACCCTGCCCAGGTCTTTCATCCCGAGGACGAGCTTCACGGGACCCGTGCCGAAGCCGGGGGAGGCTCCGAGCCCCTTCGCGATGGGAGGCTCTTCGACGGCCTGCTCGACCCTCTCCTTCGCGAGGAAGGTGACGGCCCTCGTCTGGACCAGGAAGACCTCCCCCCCTCTCTCTATCGTCCACTCGAAGTCCTGAGGGTACATGTAGTGCTCCTCCAGGGCCCGCCCGAGTCTCCACAGCTTCTTCAGTTCCTCCTCGGTCAGGCACGGCTTCTCCCTCAGCGATTTCGCGACCCTTACGCTCACGAGGCCCGACCCCGATCTGCTCGCGGTCTTCATCGTGGTCTTGTGAGTCACTCGACTCTCGATTAATCTCCCGCTCTTCTTGTCGATGACGAACGTATCGGGGGTAGCCCTCCCCGACACAACATCCTCCCCCTGTCCGTACCCTCCTTCGATGACTATGACCTCCCTGTTTCCCGTAAGAGGATGGAGAGTGAATCCGACGCCCGCCTTCTGGCTCGCGACCTGTCTTTGGACGACGACGGCCGTCGGGATCGAGTGTGACCCGAATCCCTTCTTGACCCTGTAGAAGGTTGCCCGTGCCGTGTAGACCGAGGCCCAGCACTTGCGGATCGCCGAGAGAATCGCCTTCTTCCCCCGAACGTTGAGGAGAGTGGCCTGCTGCCCCGCGAAACTGGCCTCTCTCAGGTCCTCCATCGTCGCCGAACTCCTGACCGCGACTGGGAGATTTCGAACGGCGGACCTCCTGCACAGTTCTTCGTAGGCGAGTCCTACTACCCGTGAAACCTCGCCGGGGAGGGCGGACGACTCAACGATCCGCCTGATCTCGGCAGCCCCCTTCTCCAGATTTTCGAAGTCGTCTACGTCTATTCTGGAGAGGATTCTCTCGATCTTCTCCTCGAGCCCGTGCGACTTCGAGAAGACCTCGTAGGCCTTCGTCGTAACCACAAAGGCGGGTGGCACGGGAAGTCGTGCGCGGAATATCTCCCCGAGGTTGGCACCCTTTCCCCCCGCGAAGGCCGTGTCGTGCTTCCCAATCTCCTCTAGGAATCTGATATAATCGGAGTTCATCGGCAGCCCCACCGGATGATTCTTATCGACATTTAAGAATGCGACCGTCTATCGAGGTCATCTAGTCGAGGATGAACCTGGCCAGCTCCGGCCTGCCTCGGGTCGAGACGTAGACTCCCTGCGAACCAACCGTTCGCAGCCTGTCGACGACCCTCTTCGCCTCCCTGAGGAGCTCCGGCTCGCCTCCTTTCTCCGCTATCGCGTCGAGGTGGTGGGGGACGTCCCAGCCAAACTTCTTGCGGCAGTACTCGATGTCATCCAAGCTCCTGAAGGGGAAGACGTTGAGGAGGACCCTGGAGTCGAGCCTTCGCCTCCTCAGCGTCCTCATATGAGAGGGAAAGGTGTGGACGACGTCGGCTGTCGGCGGCTGGGCGAGAAGGTACTCAGCCCCAGATTTCAACCTCGAGTGGGCGAGTCGCCTCCCTCGAGGGGTATCGAGCGTCGCCAGGTCGAGGGGGGCGAAAAATGTAGGTCGAACCCCAGCCCTGTCGAAGAGTGCCCCGGCCTCCCTCATCATCTCGCCCACCCCCGTGTAGTCGTAGACGTTCTTCGCGCCGTTGTCCTCCGAGTAGGTGTCACCCCAGACAAACATCAGCGAGTCCAGCCCCAAGGAAAGCGCCGTGAGGACGGCGGACCTTATCGCCGGTCTGTTCGAGTCGCGCGCTGTTATGACGGGGACGGCCTCGATTCCCACCTCTTCCTGGACCATCGATGCGGCGTAGACCGTCCCCAGCTTCAGCCTCGTGAGATCTTTCACGTCGGCGACGAGTATCACATCCGCTAAGTTCTGTATCTTCTTCACCCTCTCCAGAAAGTCGCGCGTCTTCTGGCGGAGCCCGATCAGCGGCTCCCTATCCCTCTCCGCGGTGAAGCTCGGTGGAAAGACCTCCACGATTCGAAGGAAGCCACTCCTCTCAAGTTTCTGCCGAAGCTTCGTCACTCTACCATCTCTGCCTGTACAACAGATGAGGCGACTGAAGGGACTCCTCCGCCCTTCCGAGCTCCAGGGTGATGTAGGCCAGGTGCCTTCTGCTTATGCCCAGCGTGTCGGCCTCCTCGTTGATCGACTGGAGGATCTTCTCCGCCTGCCTCGATTTGTACCTCTTGAGGACCCTGTGTTCGTAGGTGTAGAAGGTCGCCACGATCTCTCTGCTCTCCCTCCTGACCGAGACGAGGAAGTATCCCCGCCTGTCGTACTCCTTCTTTTGGAGCTGGTGAGGCCTCGCCTCCTCCGCCTCCCCGAAGTAGGCGTCGTCTCTCGCGAGTGTGAGGTTCGCGTTCTTGGCGTAGGCGACCTCCCTGTCCAGACTCCTCTGCCCACAGTGGGGGTGGACGAAGCTGATCCTCTCTTCGCCGAGTGCCTTCCTTGCCCGCTCGATCACGCCCCTGACCTCCTCGACATCCTCGATTCTTGGGCTCTGTGCGTCGAGGGCGCCGACCCCGATCCGCTGGTCGTAATTCCCCTTGGCCACCTCATCGAGGAGGCGAGGGTAGTGGTAAAAGTCGAGGGAGAGCACGTCCACCTTGGCCTTCGTTAGGAGGCGAAAGAGCCTCGTCGTGTCACCGCAGGCGTGGAGCACGAGAGGAAGCTTAGCCACCCCTGCGATCTCCTCGTACAGGTCGAGAATGTAATCCGGGGTGGAAGACTCGGAGGAGATGCTCGGCGAGTCGAGCTGCAGCATCGAGACCAAGTGGCCTTTCTGCAGGTCTTCTATCTCCGGCAGGATGATCTCCCTGTTGATCGCGCGCGCGAACTCTCGGGTGTCTCTGTAGGCCCCCGTCGTCACCTTCGCGAACTTGGCGAGTGTGTACGCGTCGGTTATCGGCTCCTTGAGCTCGAACTGCTCGGGGAGGATCTCTCTCGCGTGTCTCACATCGTTGAGCCTTATGCTAGAGATTCTTCCTATCTTCTCCGAGACGAACGCCTCCGCCCCCTTCCATCCCACCCCCCTGACGAATCTCGGGTCGAGGAAGATGGAGTAGAGGTCTCCTCTAGTCTGCCCTGTCGAGACGACCTCGATTCCCGAGGCGGTGAAGTCGCGGATCGCCTCCTCCAGGCTCCAGAGGTAAGGGTCGACGAGTTCGTCTGTGACTCCGTGCTCCTGCATCTTCTGAAAGTAATCGACGTCTTCGTCGAGCGGGAAGGCGGGATAGCTCCCGATCGTCGTCGTCCTGGGTATCAATTGCCGCCTAACGCCTCGCGGGCCTCTTCGGCACCCGCGGCGACGAGGCCTAGCATCGCGTAGGCAACCTCAGGCTTCCGCGTCCTCAGCCCGCAGTCGGGGTTGACGAAGATGTTCTCCGGCGGGAGGTCGGTGACCTTCTGAGCGTAAAGGATTCTGTCCCTCACGGCGCCGACGGTCGGGAGCCTGTCCGTGTGCACGTGGACCACGCCGACGCCAAGCTGCTTCTCGTATCCGTAGCCCCTGAAGAGTTTCAGGTCCTCGTAGCCCACCCTCCTCCCGCCGTCGAGCCCTGCCGCGTAGCTGTCCCTGTTGGCGTACTCGAACGAAAACCTGCTACAGTTCTTCGCCTCGAGGAGGTGGGGAAAGAGGACCCCGTAGCCGTACTTGGGGGGGAAGCAGCTGTGAAGGCTGAAAGTTGCATCGAGACCCCTAGTTGTTTCATTGAACGCCTCGGCGACGAGCTTTGCGTCCTCGACTGTCTGGTACTGGGTCGCGGCAGGGCTGTCCAGCTGTATCTCTCGCGCCCCGCGCCGGATGAGGTCTCTGACTACCCGGCGTATCACGCCGGCCAGCTCGAGTGTCATCTCCCTCCTCGCGCTGAACCTCTTCGCCGCCGGGGGGAGAGACCTCTTACGCCACCTTCGTGTGTAGTAGTAGTGGTCAGACCAGGCGACAATCGTGATCGCGTCTGTCACGGGGATCTTTGCCCTTCTGCTTGTGTGACCCTTCGTGTAGAGGAACTCCTCGAAATGGTAGTCTCTCAGGTAGGCCGGCTTCTGCCTTACGGATGCCTCGCGCCAGTACTTGTTGTCAAAGCTCCTGACTCTGCCGAGAAACTCGAATCCCTGAATATTGGAGACGGGGGTTTCGTACATCTCGGTGCGCGCCTGCTCTCCGCTCCAGACCAGGTCCAGCCCAGGCTCATCCAGGTGCCCCCCGGCTTTCTCCTGCATCGCTATCGCAAAGAGCATCGAGAACTCGACTATCCTCCTTTTCTCCTCGTCCGTGAACTCACTTCGCTTCTTGAGGAGGCGGAGGAGCAACTCGAGATTCTTCACACCCAGCCGCCTCCCCCAAGCACGCGCCACCCCGATGTCCCCCTCCTCGAGGGGCTGCTGTCTGAACGGCTTCGTCCTCCACGAAAATTTGGGTAAGCTCCCAATCTCTTGAGTGGGGAAGGCCTTGTGGTCGGTCACTTGCCGGTCAACCTCAGTCTGGCCGTCGCGAGGTTTCTCAGCTTCGAGTCCGCGACACTTCTCGGGACGTACTGCAGGTCGCAGGACGGTGCGAGCGTTATCCTTCTGAACCTCTCACCGAGCCCACCCATCCTCTGCGCGAGCTCCCCCGGACTCTCGACATAGCTGCTCCTCGAGTCGGCCACCCCTGCTATCAAACCCTCTCCTGACCCCAGCGACGCGGGGTCTGTCTCGGTGAAGTCGAATCCAAAGTCGTCGGTGGGGATGAGGTCGAGGAGTGCGGGGAGGTACGGCGCGGCGTCGCCGAAGAATGTGTGGTACCCCGACTTGACCTTGACCCCCTTCAGGACCGTCCTGAGGCCCTCTCCGGCCTGTTCGAGCTCCGCCCTCGGCAGTGGCTCCCCCCTGAAGCGCGCGACGACCGCGGGCGCGGAGAACTGTACGTATTCTATCCCCATCTTGGAGAGGTGCTCGACCTCGGGTCTTAAGACGTTGTCGCAGTAGGCGAAGATGAGCCCCTCCCTACTCGTATAACATGAATTCTCAGCGAGCTCGACGAAGGTCAGTGGATCAGGAAGGACCACCTTCGTTATCGCTCCGGACCTCACGAGGCTTGGGTCGAGGGTGCGCGAAACAGCCGTCCCGTCGCTCAGTAGCTCTCCGGCGACCACGGGGGTGAAGTAGAAGGTGTTTGTGTTGAACCACCGTACCATTGCGCCCTTCTTGACTCCCTTCACCCTCGTCGTGAAAGGCCTGAGGATGTCCTGCCAGTGCATGGTCAGGAGCCCGTCGGAGACGAAATCGAAGTTCAGGGAGCGCTGCAAGTCGATGAGGCGCCGTGTGTCGTCCTTGAACCTCTTCGAAAGCTCCTCGCGGCTTATCCTGGCGCGCTCCCAATCCTGAGTCCCCTGAATCGTCTCCTCACTTCGTGAGTGGATTCCGGTAAGGGCGATGAGGTAATCGGCTATTCGTAATCACCGGGTAGAATCGGGGGCGGTCAAATAAAGGCGCCTCGAGAACTTCTAACTACTCAATTTAAGGATGACAGTCCGCCTTGCCCTCTAGCCTGCACGGGGAGCGTCCGAACGACCCTTTAGCCTACTACTTCCTTCGACTCTTTGCTACCTGCAGCGGGACTGGAACCGGCGCAGGCTCGCTCGTTTCGAGCGCCACTTCTTCGAATTCCTCTTCGTAGCAATCGCACATACCATCACGGAAATGCGCGCGGTTCATAAGCATTCCGTCGTCTAGGCCGAAAATGAGCGAGCACCTCTCGAGCCCAGTATCAGAGCGTAGCTACCCCGTGGGTTCCACGTGACGCAGGAGATGTTGTAGTCTGGTTCTTGATGGATGACGGAAGGCCTGGCTCCGTCATAGCTCAGGACCCTCCCCGTCTCCCCTCTGTTCATCCCTCCGGTTACGATGAGACCGTACCTCCCTGAGGGGTGCCAGGCGAAGCCCGTCGGGAGGAGATTCTCCTCCTTCCAGTCGGAGGCAGTTACCGATTTGCCGTCGAAGAAGTAGAGTTCGGAAGTGTGCCACGTCTGGTCGTATCCGACTATGATGCACTTGCTTCCGTCCGGCTTCCAGCTAACGCAGGTCAGGTCCTTGGGCGTCTCGGGGGAGGTCTGGCGGATTTGGGTAAGGAAGAAGGAATCGGTATCGAACCTGTAGAACCCCGGGGCGGGCACGAGCCCTGCGAGGGTAGCCTTCACAGAGTTTCCCACGACGACGGCGTAGTCGTCCTTGGGATGCCACGCTGCCGACCGAAGGTTGTTGCCTACCCCGTAGACCCGCTTGAGTCCCCTCGAAGCCAGGAAGTAGGCCGCCCCCTCATTTCCCATGATTAGCGCCCCGGTGCCGTCCGGCTTCCAGGCCGCCCTTCTCAGGTTTGACGAGGTCGCGCTCTCGAGGCGCCTTAACAGGTCTGAGAGGAGCAGAATGGTTCCCCCATTGCCGACTATCACGGCGAGCCTACCGTCGGGAGAGAATTCCACACCCCTCAGGTTGGCCTTGACGGGCGATGAGACGTTCCTGACACCCTTCCGGTCCACGGAGTACGTCAAGATCGTCCCTTTGTTCCCAACGATGAGAGCCTCGCTCCCGTCCGGCCTCCAGGACGCCCATCTCAGAGCCCCCTCAGCCTCAATGACCTGAGACGAGACCTGCGAGCCGTCGTAGAGAAGGACCTTGTTACGGAGCATCTTTTTGCGAGTTTAACGACGGAGGCTATATGTATGGTTTGCGACAATCGACGTTCCATCGGCGCTTATTAGGGGGAGCGATATGAGGTGTTGACGTGAGCAGCACAAGCGGCAGCGTAACTCACTTCGAAATTCCTGCAGACAACCTCAAACGCGCGCAAGCGTTCTACAACAAGGCTTTCGGCTGGCAGCTGAACCAGTTCCCAGGCACGGAGTACTTCCTGGTCGGAACCACCCCCTCAGACAAGAACGGCCAACCTACCACGCCCGGCGCCATAAACGGTGGCCTGGGCAAGCGGGAAGGTGCGCTCAAGTCGGTGACGGTGACTATCCGTGTGGCCGACATCGAGAAGGCGCTGGAAACCGTCAAGAAACTCGGCGGAAGGGTCGTCGCGAAGAAATCTCCAGTAGCCGACATGGGGTTCACGGCCTACTTCAAGGACTCGGAAGGGAATACAGTAGGCCTCTGGCAAGACGCGCAGCAGAGATAACGTCGTGCAGGTTAAAGCGGCGGAACGCCACGAGGCGTCCGCCACGCTCGTTTTTCGGGTTCGAGGCGAGGGTCGTCGACGGATCGGTAGAATCAAAGAGATTCGCCCCGGGAGCCACTGACGGCTCCCATCTCGTTATATAGAACCGTCTTCGGGGCGTTCGCAACGGTCTGTCTGCTTGAGCCAGGTATCTCTCTCCGAGCCAGAATGGAGAGGGCTATTAAGAGTCGGTGCAATAAGTATCATCGTCGGTGGGATTCTCGTCTTGGCCGCCTTGCCCCTGATTCCCCTGCTTATCCCTAGCCTCGCTCCTTCGAGCGTTGAATCGGGGCTCACCGCCTTGCAGACTCAGGGGTCACTCTTCGGGCTCATGTGGGGGCTCTACCTCGTGAGCGACCTATTGTACGTCATAGCGTTCCCTGCCCTTTACATCGCGCTGAGGCAGCTCGGGCGGAGCATCGTTGTCATCGCACTCGTTTTCAACGCGCTCTTCGTCGCCATCGACGTGGGGATTGACATCCCGCTGAGTCTTTCTCTGGTTCGGCTGAGTGCCTCGTACTCCGCGGCGCAAGGGGCTGCGCAGCAAGCGTATGTGGGGGCGGCAGCTCTGGCGATGGACGTAGGTGGAGTCGCGTCGCTGATAGCGACGTTCCTCCAGTTCTCTGCCGTAATCCTCGCGAGCTATGCGATGACGAGGACTTCGGTCTTCGGTAAGACCACCGGCCTGCTGGGGATAATCTCCGGAGTCGTCGCCCTCCTCTTCATCCCCGCGATCATCGTCGGCTCCCCGCTCGCCGGCCTCTTCAACATCGGAGGCTTCGCTTTTCTCGTCCTCTGGAGCCTAGCCACCGGCTATAGGCTCTACAGAGCCTGAGTCCGAACCCCGACTAGTGCTGAAGGTCCAGGCAGCTCACTCGAAGTCGATTTTCCTCTTTCCGGACTCGAAGAGCAAAACTCAAGCATCGGCAACACGATGCTTTTATGGAAACTTCCGCTTCGCGGAGAAGATGGCTCAGACCCCACCCGATTGGTTTCGGGGAGCGGAGATCATACTCGGGATGGTCTCTGTTCTGATTTCTATGGTGATAATCCTCAACCCCGGTTACGGGAACGAGACGGTCATCCTGCTTCTTTCTCTCGGTCTCTTCTTCAATGCGGTGAGGATGATGTCATCGGGGGGTTTGGGGCAACTCTCCCGGAGCTTCAGAAGCATGGGCCTGCTCGGGGGCGGGCTCATCGTCGCGATTGTCCTGCTGGGGTTCTTCTCTCCGGGACTCGGAATCTCGACCTTGGTCTCTCTTCTGGCCTCCGGTTTGATTATCCAAGGCGCTGCTCGACTCGCGAACGTGGCTCACGCGGGGCATCCTCGCTGGCTGAGGGTCTCGGCGCTCACGGTGGGGTCACTCACGGTGGTTCTGGCCAGCACAACACTCCTCGAACCCAACCTGGCCCTGTTTTCCTTGGTGGCGCTCCTCACAATCGTGCTCCTCGTCAACGGCTTCGAGAGTATCATCTCCGGAGTGAGACCCAGCAATAGGAAGCAGCTGACTCTGCTGAAGCTCATAGTGTTCGCTATCTTCTACGGGTTCGTGAACATAAACTGGATCGACCTCTTCGCCACGAGTGCACCAGGCTATCACATCTGGCTGATCCTCACCTACATGGCACCCTTCGGGGTTCTGCTCGTCTTCCAGGGTCTCAGGGATTGGCAGTTGGCGCTCAGTCTGGGACTGCTCGTATCTCTGCTGAACGACGTGGGTTACTATTTCACCGGCGACCTTCTCTTCGGCTTCCACGTTCCGCTTGTTCCGTGGCTCGCCGGGCAGCTGGGCTTTCTGGGGAACACGGTCCTCTTCGTCTTCCAGGGGGGGCTCTTCACTTTTCCAGTCACATCAACCCTGATGGGCCTCTCGATTTACTCGAGAATAGCGGTGGTCATGGCTGTCCTCTTCCACTGGTGGAGATACCCGTCGGAGCTTGTGGCGTAGCAAGACCCGGCCGCTCCGGTCCTCCACACGCAGCAGTTCGAGATCGGGGGGCGAGAACCTTCCTTCAAGGACACAACGGCCGAGAGGAGGGTGACAACCTCGGACTCACCCGAAAGGGTGGCGGAGGTCGCGAAGCAGCGCTCTGGTGAACCACGCACGCCCCGTACCGTAAGACACGTGCGAGGCGCTCTGCCACCTTCGCTCCGTGTCGTGAAGACCTCATCAGCCGATCAGTGGGTCTCTTCGATCTTCCTCCTGGCCTTCCGGCTCACCTCTTCCAACTCCAGGATTTGGTTCTGAAGTTCCTTCTTCCTCGTTTCCAGCTCGGAAATCCCCTTCAGGGCCGACATCGTCTTGACCGCACTGCAGAAGAAGAGCAGCTGCTCAGCGTCGTCGAACTCGAAGTAGACCATGATCTGCCTCCCGCCGCCCTCCTTTATGGCGTACGCTATTTTCGCTAGGTCGCCTATCTCTCCTATCCTGACGCCGACTTCCCTGAATCCTATTTGCAGCATCTTCGATCACGGTGCGTGCTTTGTCACGTAGCGACCGGCCAGCTTGAAGGATATCTTGTCTGCGTAGATTTCTTTGGTGATGTCGCGGGCCACTGCGTCGGCACAGTCGGAGTTCTCCGCAAGGAATTTGCACGGCTTGAAGACCGGTTCGTCCACCTCTTTCAGCACTAGGCTCATCTCTATTTTCTCACCTCCATTGCCTCTTCGACTGAACTTGAAATACCGTGGGCCCCTCTCTCGTGTCGCTTCCCGAGCCAACCGAACAGAAGAAAACCGACAAGACAGGCCGGAGGACCGGCAGCCATGTTGAGCGCCGGGTTCGAGTTGACTGCGTTCACGAAGTAGAAAGACCCTTCCATCGCGAGACGCACGAGCCTACTCGAAGCCATCACTTTCCCATCGGGATTTAGAAGTCGCGCATCGCTTATCTTGCTTAGGATTCTTTCTACCAGACAGTCAAGCAGTACATCTAGAACAATCTATCGCTTGCGAGCAGTCGAGACAAGGGCTGATCCTACGCGACGTCGTACCATCGAGGACCCCCATGTTCTCGATTCACTTATTGGCTTATCGTAAGGTTGCCGCTGAGCGGCACGATACCTGAAGAACCCCGTGAGTATCCGATATAGTTGACGTCGATGGTGGAAAAGACAAGATGAACGAAAAGCTTGTGGAGACCGAGAGTCAGATTCGTGTTCGGAGACTGCAATTCGTAGGTTACGAGATTGGATCCTGTCTGTGTGACGACTTTCACCGCGCTGTCTTCCGCGTTATCGATGAAGAGGGAGAGTCCGTCCAGGCTCAACGAAATCCCCCTCGCGAAGGGAGAGGCGATATGCTGGGCGAGGAGGGCGGCGTAAATTCGGAACTGAATTCTCGATCCCATCGGCAACGCGACGTCAGGAAAATCAAACCCAAAAGCGAGTAGATAGCTGCCCGCACCGTCGGTTATGCTGCGGGTCACGACATTCCTGGCGCTCGAAAAGATGGAATTTCTCAGCGCATCAGCCGACTGAATCGAGAGTATCGGAGGTGACTCTAGGGTCCAGGCGGCGAGACCGAGGGTGAGCAGGAGAAGGATGCTCAAGACGGGAATCGCTCTCTTCAAAATGCCACTGGCCCACTCACCGGGACGATTCGTGAATTTCAGTCTGCGCCTCCAATTCAGATGGGAGAGATGGAAGGGATATCTTCCTTCCCAGTACGAGGAGAGCGAGCCTCTCAACGAACCATGAGCGTAGCAGCAAGGACGGTAGGCGTCCAGATCCAACCAATAGCGGGCCCTACGACGAGTTGACGACTCGGCTTCCTCATAACAGTATTCGTCCATCTTCGGTTGCGTGGAAGCGGCTGAAATCCAACTCAATCGAGTTCACAAAAAAGGGAAACCCGGGGTTAGGCCTATCCACGCCCCAGTATTGTGCTCAGGGTTTAGCCGCGAGGTCCGAGACGAAACTGCCGGCAATCGGGCTGCCAAACCCTGTTGTCAGGTCCCATCCTGCCGTCGTGGGCATGCCGGGAATGCCCGATTCGAAGAGCGCGTTGTCTCCGATAGTAATGCCGTTGAAGGTCTGCGGCACAATATCGTTAAAGTCGCCCGATGGGAGAGTATAGAGCACAGGGTTGAGGTAGCCTATGCTCTGCTTGCCGAGTGAATGCCGCTCTTGGTTAGCGAGTGCGATTAGTCCAGCGAGTTGAGGGGATGAGGCGCTTGTACCTCCGATGATGTGCCATCCCACACGAACGCCTGGGAAGCTGGTATACACCAGGACGCCGCCGTCCACAGCCGCGTTCCAAGAAAGGTCAGGCAAACCCCTCGCGCCCTGGAGGGTGCTGGATGATATGCCGCTCTGGAAGCTGGGTGTGCTGAACTGGGCACTCCTCCCTCCGCCGGTTGCGGCTGGGAGAAACGGCTCATTCCAGACGACCTCGGTGCGCCTACCTGGGGTTGTCGTGTAGCTCAGGTCGGTAGGATTAGCGGGGTTCCAGGTCCAGCCGAACTGTAACCATGTACCACCCGCCGAGGTCACCAGAGGATCAGACGACGGCCAGTTGACCGTCGGGAATGGGATGTTCGGGGCGAAATGGACGCCCGCTCCAAACTCGACGTTCGCTGTTCCTGAGTCGCCGCTCGAGCCAAGGACTGTGACGTGGTTGGTCACTGCCTGCTGGTAGACCCGTTCGAAGTGGGCGATCTGATTGATAGACGCGGCACAAGTAGTTGCCAGCACGGAGCCGCCGCAGAAAGATTGCTCAGTAACCGCGAAGCTCTGGCTCATCACCGAACCCGGGTAATGGGTGACGGCGTACTGCTCCCCGGCGAAGATGCTTGGAAAGCCCTGCACTCCTTCCGTTTCTGCCGGGTTAGCCTCGATTAGGACCAGCTTCGCGTCAGGTGCGATCGCGTGTGCCCACTGCAGGTCTAGGCTCGTCTCCTCCCCCCAACCCAACTGTATGCCCAGCTGCGCATTACTGAAGGCCGGAGTACCTGTTGGATTGACGATAGTGAGGTCTGGCGCGGGGAGCCCGAATGTAGTGCTGAAGAACTGCAAGTCGTGCAGCGCAGTCGGGCTCCCGTATGAATCAACTATCACGATCGTCTGGCCCGCTCCTGTTATTCCAGAAGCATGGAGCTCCGTAACGCCATACGCATCAGTGATGTCAGACGGCGTGTAGCAATGAAAAGAAACCGAGGTGTGGACGGGAGGCGGACTCGTGCAGGAGGCGGGAGTCGACACAAGGGTGCTGTTGTCGTCAGGGGAGACCTGGATCAGCGGAACGAACTGTAGGGCCCCTTGATTCGATGACGGCACGGACACCGACCTGTTTATCCTGAGAGTGACTCGAGAGGGAACGATTGAAGAAGTGGAAAGTAGTGGTATGAGAATCAGAAGAATCGAGAACTTTTTCGATTCCATATTCGACTGAATCTGTCCATTTGCCTTATTTATCCTTGCGCCGAATAAGGACTCACCTTGTCGCAGACGAAGAAGCGGAGACTTGTCGTTCTCCCATCGTCTCGAGGGCGCTCTCGAATTCTAGGAGAAACGCGTCGCCTACGGTCTTTACCTCGCGGCCCCGGTGCTGCTCCACAACCGACCTGAGAAGAGTGCTGTGCCTCTCGAGGAGTTCGAGCGCGAGCGACTCGTTCCTCTGGGCCATCGAGGTGTAACCGACCAAGTCTGTGAACATTATCGCGGCTAGTCTGCGCTCGGCTTCCAATGTCCGGTCACTCTCCTGACTCTCGCGTAACCCGATAAAATCGTTTGGGAGTTCTACGACGGAGGAGGAGGCCGGAGACCTTCCTGTGACCGGCTTCGGTCGCGGCTGCTCTGAGTGGGAGCGCGGTTTCCCGACTGACGGGATGCTCAATGAAATCCGACTGTATTCACGCTCCGGTAGCTGTTCAGCCGGTCAGGGTGGCCTACCTCCAGCCAGCCAGGGCCTCGTCCTTGCAGAAGGAGCATCTGAAGAAGTAGAATGAATCGTGAAGTTCGCAGATTTTCATCTCGGGGAGGAGCTGCCGGGGGCGGGGCGCGTCAGCGGCTCTACCCAGGGGCACGCGTGGATCCGGGAGGAATGAGAGAGGTTCGGGTTCGCGGGGAGGTGCTTCCGGGGTAGGCGTCGAATGGGACTCAGTGCGTCGCTTTATCCCTTGAATGATTTCGGGTGCTCTAATAAGCCCCCATGGGTGGATGAAGCCTCCCTGTTTCTGATTCTGCGGCCTCGACGAGCTAGTCGCCTGAGGACATTTACATCCCGTCGCTTTCGTATAGGTCTCAGCTGTGGCGTCGCACGAATCCGAGGACACTCGCGTTGAACTCCTCTGCCTTGTCTAGGTGAGGGAAGTGCCCCGCCCCCGAGATCTTGGCCATTTCAGCGTTGGGGATGGAATCCGCGAGTATCTCCTCAATCCTGCGAAGAACAAGCGCACTGCTCTCTCCGTTTATCAGGAGGGAGGGAGTTCGCATTCTCCTCAAGTCGTCGCGCGTGAAGACGGGGAAACGGGTTCTCAGCTCTCCCACCGTCCTCGCGTCGTCAATCATCATCGCCCTGGTCTTGGCGGGCAGTTTGTCGAGGAGAACGTCCTTGTCTTCTATGGCGTCGAGCTTGTGCTTGACGGCCGCAGGGAGGTCGCCTCTCTCGAGTGCCTTGAATGCGGGGTTGTTTCCCTTTCGCACGTATCTCGCTGCGGAAAGCGCAACCTAGGGGCTCCTCAAGAGCAGGACGAGGAACTCGAAGATGTTCTTGGGATTCCTCACGAGAAGGGTTGAGACCGCTGGCTCGACGAGGACTAGCGACCGAACCATCTCCGGATGATGTGCGGCGACGAAGAGCGCGATGAATCCGCCGTAGGAGTGTCCGACGATGTGAGCTGGCGTGGCTCGAAGTCTCTCCAGCAGTCCCACGAGGTCTGCAGCGTTGTTCTCAACGGTGCTGTCCAGGAGGTCACCCTTTCTGGCGTTTGGGTACGCGCACCGGCGACTGTAGGATAACGCTCGATAGTGTTCGGAGAAAGAATCCAACTGCGAATCCCATGCGCGATAATCAGTGGGAATGCCGTGGACGAAGACGACCGGCTCGCCAGCCCCTTTTCAGCGTGGAAGAGGGCTACTCCGTTGACCTCGAGGCTCGACATGGCTTCTCACATCACGCCGAGATCGCCAGACCCTCCTTCCCTCTCCCGAAGGTCGCTGACCAGACTAGAGTGACAAAGGTGATGAACGGGATTAGGGGCAGCCCTCCCGTGATGCTGGTGGCAAAAACGTACGCCAGAGGCAGGAGGAGGGAGATTGTGGGGAGGAGGAGAAACGCTCTCGAAGACGACCCTCTCGCGAGGTAGAAAGCAGAGACAGCTGTCAGAAGCAGTAGGTCCACTATCCCGACTCGAAAGTGTGAGTTCGCGCCGATGAAGACAGTGAAGTTGAGGTACAGCGGCGCGTTTGAAGGTGCTGCGGAGACTGGAGAACTCTGAACCCCGATGAGGAACGTAGCCACGTCGAAGATCGAGAAGGCTATCAAGACCAGAAAGAGATTCTTCCTGTTGACCCTCTTTCCCAGCATCCCGCCTCCCGATTCCGCACATCCCATGGCCGCTGTAGGAGGGATTCTCTTCGTCCTCTCTGGCTGTGAGCCGACCCGAAATCCGCCCAGATGTATGGTAGGTTCGTCGGAGCCCCGCATTCTATTTCTTGGAGATCCACTACGCGAAGTAACTCGGGGCTGAAGGAGCCCCGTTCTGTAGGTATGGAATAACCAGGCCGATAGTATGGTTGACCTTTTGGTTTTTTCCTTACTACCAAAGCGGAGAATTATCAATAACGGCAAGAATGGTAATCTAACTCGAAATGCTAGTGCCTTTCGAGGTGTGGAGCGGTGCAAAGCATTCCTGTGCGTCAGGGAAGAACGAGGCGAAACTACTACGAGATTGCCGCTCTGATAGTCAGCGCAGCCTCCCCGGAGAGAAAGACGAGGTTGATGTATGCTTCGCGTCTCAACCTGGACGTGCTCAACAAGTATCTGAAATCTTTGATCGATAACGGCCTTCTATCCGACGACAGGGTGAGCAGGACCTTCAAGGCAACCCCAAAGGGATTGCAGTACCTGAAAGCCTTCCAAGATCACGTGGCTGCAAGGCAGCTGTTCCGAGAGAAGGAAAGAGTCATGAGGTCCTTCCTCAGCTGAACGCCGAGTTGGCCGTACATTCGACAGCTCACGCGAAAGGGCCCAATCAGGGATTGCTAACTCCTCAATAATGCTCGGTTGATTGAATCGTAGCACGGATTGACCCGAGGCGTAAAAGTCCACGCGTGGGAGGTTATATTGGAAGTGGGAATAAGATGACAGAGCTTTCGTGGTTCGCGCCTACTGCTTTCGCTGCAGAAGAGCTGTCGGAGGTTTCTTCAAACCCATCGCGTGGCAGTGCCCCAAGTGCTGGAAGATCTTCTGCGAGGACTGCTGTCCCAAGAGGATGGGTATGGTCTTCAAGAAGCCCCTCTGCCCCGAGTGCAAGATCGAGCTAGCCGAAGACGGCGTTCGTGTTTTCGCTCGTCGATGAAGACTTGGCAACCAGGGTGCATCGTCAGCGGGTCGATAGGAACCGTCGCCTCCCTTACGTCCCGCCGTTCAAGCTCAGCGAGCCGGTGATGTCTCCCCTGATGCTTTAGGGTGCGGTCCTGATGGCTGGGGAGCTCATGACGCGGTCTTCGAAGTACGGCTGTCCAAGGTCGCCACCTCCGCTCTGAAGTAAGGGGGGAGCCTGTCGTAGGGGTTCGGAAGGGCGGCGTCAGTGACGTAGAGCCATTTCACGTACCCTGCGCTGAGTGTCTCGAATGATGTGTCGAGCTTCGAAACGCCGTAGGAGATGTAGGCAAAGTTGGAAGCACCATGACCTCGGTACCTCTGAAGACCGGCGATCGGCGGGAGGCCTGGGTTCTCGTAGATGACCAAACAGTCGAGAGTGCCTATGAAGCTGGCGGGCACCACCGTCCCTGGGTTGCCCACGGTGCAGGCCATCCCCAGGGACTTCGAATGGCCGTTGAGAGCAGAGTAATAGCTTTCGAACCCCTGAGTGTTCGACATTCCATCAAACATCATACCGTTTACGTCATACCATCTCTTGTAGGCGCTCACTTCTAATTCGACGGAGGACCCGCTCCTCTGTCCATACTTGGTATAGGAATAACCTAGCACGGTGACGCCCGCATTCTGAAGGTTCCTTATGCCCGTCACGTACTTCGAGTTCTGAGAGCCGCCGGGCCCGTTGGATGGATTAATCACCGCGATGATGGGTACCGACGGATGGGAGGCGTGCACCTTAGCCACCTCGCTCCAACTATCGTCTGTTGGATGAGTGTAGAGCGGAATCAGCACACCCGTGGGGCTGGTCGATGAGCGCGAGTGTCTTGAGAGGGAAGTCACGGGAGCTAACCCGAGAGTGATATGGGTCCCCGCTCCGCTCGGCTTTTTACTCTTTGGGGCAGGCCACGTTGAGAATCTTGTATCCTCGACGTGAAGCCTTATCTATCTTCGACAGTTCGGGGTGGAGTCGATGCGTGCTAAAGCCGCGGTTCTGACCATTGCCACGCTCCTCCTCGTTTTATCCCAGCCGATGACAGCTGCCAAACAGGTCGGGGTCGTGAGGCATGTTGCAGACCTCCCTGCGGGGCTTCTCGCGGAGGGTCTTGCCGCATCAGAAGACCGTCTTTACGTCGGTACCCTGGATTTTTCCGCTACCCAGGGAACCATTCTCGCCTTCGACATGGATGGAGAGATAACCCGCCAATTCGCTCTCCCAGGTTTTCCGATCGTGGGGCAGGTGGCCATCCAAGACGAGACCCTCTTCGCGGTTGCCTGCAACTCGTTTGCTCCATCAGCAACAGGAGCCGTGGTCCGAGTAGACCTGAAGACAGGCGTCGTTTCGACCGTAGCGACCGAGTTAACTTGTCCTAACGGGCTGGCAATCGACAAGCACGGCAACATGTTCGTGACAAACATCTTCGACGGTAGCGTTTCGAAGGTTACTCGGTCAGGAATTGTTTCTACTTTTGCTTCAGGAGGTCTCCTCGCGCCAGGACCCGTGGGCGGGTTGACGCTGGGCCCTAACGACATAGCGTTCAACGACGCAGGGACTGCCCTCTTCGTATCTAATGTGGGGGAGAACACCGTGGTGAAGATTGAGGTGAACAAAGACGGGACAGCCGGGGCGCTCACGACGTATGCAACGGGAGTCCCCACTCCAGATGGGCTCGCCTTCGATAAGAAGGGTAATCTGTACGTCTGCTCCCCGTTTACGAACTCGATCTGGATCGTCAACCCCGCCGGTGCAGCAGCGCCTGCCCCATTCGATACCTCGAAGGAGAGTTTGAACAACCCATCTAATGTGGCCATTCTAGGACACAAGCTTTACATCTCAAACCTTGCG
>VBPQ01000134.1 GCA_005877185.1 Nitrososphaerota archaeon | reverse complement strand
GTCCGCCGCCTGTTTGCTCGTGTCGTAGTGGCTCGGGAGGAAGTCCCCGTTCCACCAGAAGAATGGTCCGTTCTCGAGTCGCGCGTAGTAACAGGGTGTCCCATTATCCCTCGTGCCGTAGCAGACGGGCTGCCAGGTGCTGGCGGCCACGACCTCGCTGGTCGACATCAAGGTGATTATTGTGCCGAGGTCAGACCAGAAGGTCTTGGCCTGTCCGGTCTTGATGATGGGAGACAGATAGTTCACCACTGCGGTCAGTTCATCCTGTGTGAGGTTGGTGACGGTGTCAGCCACAGCAGGTATCTGTTTTGTAGCCTCCAGCATGTTTGCCGTCTCGCTGAAGGTGGTGAGGCCCTCGTCCTGCAATGCAACCTTCCCCTTCCAACTCGGGTTGAACAGCTCCTTGTAGCTGAGAGTCGTGCTCTGTCCTCCGCTTTCCTGGAATGGAAGGACGTTCGGGTTGTAGCTGACAGAATCGTAGTTCCAGATGTTGTTGAGCGCGTTGAGCTTGCTTCCGAGCGTCGCCCAGAGAAGATAGTTGAACCTCGTGACATAGTTTGGTCCGAGGAAGGACCCTGGATTATTGATCAGTGGCTCCAGGTCAGAGGCCTTCCACCTGGGAAGCAATGTGACGTCTATCGGAGATATGTAGCCTGCCTTTACGATGTCGCGGATTCTGCCTGTGAAGGCGATGTCGAATCCTGACCCGCCGGTCGCGACCAGCTTCTGCTGCAGGGTGAAAAAGTCAATGGCTGTGGGGTCGATGCCGATCCCGGTCTCACTGTTGAACTCGTTTATGGCTGTCTGCCCGAGGTCCACCCCATCACCCCAATAGGTGAGCGTCGTCTTAGATTGTTGCTGCAAGAGATAGTACCCCCCTGCTCCCGCAACAGCCGCGACGACCACCACGGCGGCAAGCCCGCCCATGCGGCTGATGGCCTGCCTTCGGGTTATCTTCTCGTCAAGAATTCCGCTACCGGCCTCGGGCTTTGCCTCTGCCTCTTCAGGAATCTCCGAAAGTGAGTCTTGCTCATCGGGGCGAGACAAAAGTCGCAACGTAACGCCTCTTTTCGTATAAAAGCCTTTGCAGAGACTTTTAACAAGTCGCCGACGATTTGGGAATTTCGGCTTCTCCGAGGGTGTATGCAACGAAGTCGTGAGTTTTGCGGACGAAATTCGTGAACCCTCGGAGAGCGCCGGGCCCAGGCGAGATTGGTGTGGCTCACGAGGCAATAATCTGTGATGGTGAGGTAGCCCGACCTGGATTCGAACGCGTTTACGTTCCGAGCGACTGCCCAAAATGGGATACAGAAAATCCCTCAGCGTTTGGATTCCCGGGTGCTGAGGAGTGATTTGCCAAGGTAGTTCATCGTGGATGTTTGTGTAGCCGCCCCAATGAGAGGTAAACGTTCACTGAAGTCAAAGCGACTCCAGTCCAAAACACGACCTCACCAATCATGAGGGAGGCTTCACTCGAAGTATAGGAAAAGGTGAAAACGCGGGATACCAAGGTCGCCCAAACCGTGATGAACAGGCCCGCCGCGGAAATTACGGCAGCCTCCCTTAACCAATTCATGCCAACATGTTGGTTGGGGTATTCGACTCTTATCGCTGTCCGCTTATGCATGGAGAGTTCTTTTCCTTCTTTCACCACTATCCCAAAGTAATCACTAACCAACAAATTAATGATTGTGGACTCGGAGTCTACTTTCACCGTCAGCGCGAAGTCCTCGCATGGCGATTCGCCGTCAGATGATGAGGGAATCCTGAAGATCGGCGATTGGGCGTTCTCCGGACGAGAAGAGACGCGAACGTGATGAATATCTGATTGCGGTTGATCTGTTATCGTGGTTGGAGGGCATAACCTCAGAGAAGGTAGCTCGCGATGTGGACCGAATAATCGGAGAGCACGAATCGAATTCTGAGCATATGCGAGAAAGCACCGGTCTGCGGGACGGCCCGAAAGGAAGAAAGTCTGTCAACATGAATCGGAATATCTCAAACTTCAGGTCCACCAGCATCTTGAGGACGGCGCCGTTTCTACATTCCTCTTCCCTCGAGGGGCTTTCTCAGATCTGACGCAGTCTTGGAGGAAAGCTGGAACGATGTTGTGTTTCCACAGTACTATGTGATAAAAACACAAAACAAGCAAAGCGATTTTCAACAAAATCATGAGAATCCTGCTATCAAAGTTGATTAGAGGCCGAAATAGACCCGATTGGTTAGAAGTAGCCCGGCCTGGATTCGAACCAGGGTCACAGGCTGTCGTCGCGACGCATTCGCTCCAAAGGCCTATATGCTTGGCCGCTACACCACCGGGCTACACGGGCTACCGGAATTCTTTCAATTCTGACGCTAATTTAGTCTTACGCGGGGAGATTCATCAGAAAGTCAGCCACGCGCTGCGCCGGATCCTCCATCCAATCTAGCAGCATCTTCGCCCTTCTCGAAAACGCTGGGCGGTAGTTCTTCGACATATATCTCCTGACGAGCCTCGAGATCGTCCTTGCGTCCCTCGCTCTCGCCAACAAGCCCTTCGAGATCAGGTATCTCTCCGTGTACAGGTCTCCCTGGAACGCCGAGATCGTCGGGACGCCCTGCAGCGCAGCCTCCGTACTCATCGTGCCACCCATGCCGACGAAGACGTCGGTCACCTTGAGCAGAGCTGTTCCGTCGATGACCTGATCAGGGATGATGAAAGTTTCACCGTACCTCTCCTTGATCGACTGGAGCTGTTCCTCGTACCTGCACAGAGCGACCAGGTTGCAGTCTTTGAAGTCTTCCCCCAGCCTTCCGAGAACAGTATCCCCCCAGCTCTTGCTCGTCCCTCGCATGTACGGCGCGTACGACTCCTCGAGGCGAACCACTATCGTCTTCCTCGTCTTGTCTAGAGTGAGGTCCAGGTTTCCTTCGTGCAGCCTCTTGAGCCAAGCCGCTGGGTCTAGAGCCCGGTACCGCGTGATGCTCCTCCTGGTCATTCCGAAAACTCCCCATGCGGAATACGGGATGACCCACGGTGTGAGGAGATGGTGGCTCAACGGAAGCGACAGCTTCCCTGCAACCAAAGAATGTGGAGAGTCATTTACAGCGATGTGTTTGAAACCGAGACCAAACGAAATGCGCGCACAGTCCGCAGACGCGACGGAGACGGAAACATCAGGCCCAAAACTCTCGACCAGGGGGAGCAGGTTGTGCTGTCTCTCCAAACTCGCCTTCAGTTGGAGGTCGCGCTCCTCGCCCTTTCGCTCCCCGACATAGGTCAGGTCGAAGCCGTGCATCTCGGCCAGCGGCTCAACTTCTCGGTAATGGCGCGAGGTCGCAAGCACTTCGAAATTTTTCTTCTTCAGGAGGTCGATGACAGGTTTGAAAAACAAGATCTGTTTCGGTGTCAATACGTCGACCCAAACCTTCCGGACGGGCAACAGTGTAATCTTGGCGTCGCGAGTTATTTAACGGATTTTCTCTGCGAATTACCAACGACTATGCCTTCATCGATGAAAACCGAATTGCGATTTGCACCTATCGAGTCCGAAACTCAGGTGTGTGGAGACCAGAGGGGGCGTCGTGGAAGTCATCGAAGAAGCTGATGCTCGGTCGGTCTCCTTCTTAGGACCACACAGTTGCTAGATGATGGTCAATTGGAGGCTGTGTTGTCACTGGCCGCGGAATCATAAGAAGCCAAAGTATTATTACTCAACCGCAAAGTAGAGAACCGAGCCCGAGCAGTTGCCGAAACTCAAGGTAGCGATCTACGGCCAGACGACTGAGGGGTACAAGCTCGCCGCGAGACTCGTGGACAGGGCGAGCGTCACGCTCATCGACGAGACTCTGCAGATGGCGACTGAGGTCGACCAGCGCTTCATCAAGAGCCACCCGGACCTCGACGAGCTGATGAGCAGTGAGACGTTGATGGACCTCAAACCGATCGAGGGCGCCCTATCCGAGGCGAACGTAATTTTCTTCACCCCGAAGCTCCGCCGCCCCTCCGAGGAGTCGCTAATGGAGTCGACCTCGAAGCTGCGCGACCTCTCGAAGTACGTCTCGAAGGGGACGACAGTCGTCAACGCCCTCCCGACCGGGCCGGGGGGAAACTCAGAGAACATTGTCCTCCTTGAGAAGCAGACAGGTCTCACAATCGGGGAGTCGCTTGAGTACGCCTACACCCCGCTGCACCCGCGCAGCGCCGAACCCGCCGTCGTCGCCTCGATCTCGAGGGGGAAGGAGGGGCAGCCTCTGGAGGCACTCGGCTTCAAGCTAAACTCCCGGAGTGTCCTCGCCGCCGAGCTGGAGTATGTCTCGGATGTCTTGCTCGGGTCCGTGAAGCTGGCTAGCGAGATTGAACTGAGGAAGAGGGCGAGGGAGGCTAAGATAGGGTTTCAGGCGCCCGGTGATGACGTCTACCTCGACGAATTCTCGCCCCATCTCTATGAGTTGAAGGC
>VBPQ01000016.1 GCA_005877185.1 Nitrososphaerota archaeon | reverse complement strand
CAGCTCCTTTCGTCACTAGGTTCAGTTCGATGTCGATGACGTCGTCGGTGAGCTTTCGACCGTTAAGGAATCCCGCGTTGTTATTGAAGTTGAAGGTGAGAATGTCAGGCAGCAGAATCTGAGCAATGGAAGCGGCGCTGCCGCCGTCGTAGCCAAAGGATGCTAGCACATCTTCAAAGTTAGCGAGGAATGTCTTTCCTGTAGTCGTGACGGTCGTCCTGTCGCCGGTCGGCTCAATGGTGTTGAACGTCACTTTATCCGCTCCGTGGTTGAATACCGTATTGATAGCTGGGCGCCCCATTCTATCTATCTGAACCAGCCCGCCGGTACCTGGAGTTTCCAAGTCTTTTGCCGGAATGAGTATACGACTCCAGACCCCAATGTTCGGGTTCGTGCCGAGCGCCGAATTGGGTACCTCAAGGACAGTGCCGAAGACATTCTTGTCAACGAAGAAGTCGCTTCCGGTGAACTTAAAGCCTGCTAAGAATCCTAGAAGGTCAAAGAAGAAGGGGTCACTTCGCACGCCGGCAAAAAACTTGAAATCTTCTCTTTCCGCAATTCTCTCTTCTCGGCCAAAAGACACAGGGGCATCTTTGATGATGACCCTCCCCGAGAGGTCGCGTGAGTTAGCATCCGCCCCGACGGCGCGGACGACCGTCGCCCTCTGCCTACCATTGGAGCCGACGGCGGAGAATTGAGTCTTGAACGTAATATCTGGAGTCGCATCCGCATTGGTATCCACCAAGACCTCATAAATCGCGTCGGGGTCGAAGGCAGAGGCCAACGTGAGCGGGTTCACGTTCAAGACGAGAGCCGTCCTTGAAAATTCATCTTCCTCTTCCTGCGCCGCAAAAGCGAAGACGTCCGTGATATCGACCCGTGCGTCCATATTAGGACTCTTTAGACCTGGCGAATCCAGGTGGTCAGCCAAGACGCATTTCCTCCTTCAGGGCCGGCGCATCGCAACGCGGGCAGAATAGCTCGAAGTTCACTGAAACCAGGGTGATCGATTATTTCTATATAACGATATTCCCAAATTATGCCCAAATCATTACTGTGTTCAAATTCCACGACCGATCCCATTCATCTTAATACGACTGCGTAACCTCTTTCGATCTCGCGCTCTTCTCATTACTCTTCCGTCTGAATCTGATCGCCTCAATCAATCTCAAACTCAATTATCATGGCTCTGCCGTGCGTCTGACTTCTGGCTGTGAATTCCAAAGAAACATTGAGCCAGAAGAATGAAGACTGGGATCGCCAGCCTCTAGTCCGCGTCCGAGAACGGCCGAATCAGCGACAGACGAAAAGAATCAGACTGTCTTCAGCCCCACGTTACCCTGACGAGGTTCCCCAGGCCGACTGTCTGCGTCAGATTGATCAAGACCAGGTAGGGCGCGGCAGCCACGACGATCCCTTCGGCGGCGGGAACCAGACCGTATAACGCATACCAGAAGACGATTATGACGAGGTTCTGTACGAGGAAAAAGACCGCAAATATCATCAAGCTGATCGTGAGGGCCGAACGCAATTTTCTCCAGCTCTGATAATACAACCCCAGGAGCAGGAACACCAGAGCCACGTTTAGAATTGCAAAGACCGCCGCTACATTCATCCAGAAGATATCGAAGGTCATCTCACTTTAACAGCCCCTTCGCCTTATTTGTAACTTTACCCAAATTTAGCCACATTTGCCTCAAGGCCTCCAAGTTCTTCTCTATGTATGGGGTCAGGAAATAGAGGGCGCCGTAAGCAGACTTCGGCGAACTTGCTACAATGACCTGATTCTCCTCCAACAGCCTGAGATGGTGTTGGACCGTCTTGTAGTCCAGCTCGAGCCTTTCAGAGATCCTGTGTGCGTTCATCGGCTCCTCCTTCAAGAGCTCGACGATTCTCGCCCTGTTGTATCCGCCCCTCGTTCCTACGAAGACGTAGACCATGGCGCGCCTGAAGGAGGGGTCCAGCGAGGATGGAACGGAGGGCACGCTGCGATCTCCCAGCTGCAGGATATACCGCGTAGGCGGGAATGCGATCAGACGATAGATGGCCATTCTCTTTCACTCGGACCGCTCGTAGGTCTTCGCCATCGGCCGGACCCATTCCTCAATTCAAAAGGATTGCCCACACGCATTTCATCCCGGGATGGCGGCGACCGCCGAATTAGACGGGATGCGAATCAGAGGGCCCGATGATTGACGATGAATCCAGTTCTCCAATAGATAAATTAAATAAAAGAACTAGGGCACCTTTGCCCTCGTGTCTCTAGACGAACCGCCCGCGAGCCTGAGGGTGATGAAGGGGAGGCTCGAAACGATTGAAACGGAGTGGACGTTGGCAACAGACCCTAAGCGGAGGAAGGAGCTGAACGAGGAGTTCAAGGCAATGGCAGACGGAATCAAGAAGACTTTCGGGGAGGAGGGCAGAAAGGTCGTCGAACAAGTCGTCGCGAAACACAGAGGCCTCCACTACGGACCGGGCGGCCAAAGCAAGCCAACGGGATTGTAGGGAAGCCGGCAGGGACCGCTAAGGTGCTCGTGATGCGTCGCGCGTAGGGGCACCAGCTCGTTCGTCAGTTGAGATTGAGACTCGATCGAGCCCGCCGTGAGGCGTTCCTATTTGTCAGTTCCCGGCACTTGCAGTCGTTAAAAGCGGACCGCGGAGACCCGTGAGAAGCACGGAGACGAATGGCGCTGGTCAATCCAATCCCTGCCTTAATCGCGGCATTAATCTGGGCGTTCAGTCCCATCTACTACCGCGTCTACCTGAAGAAGTTCGAGACGCTCACTCTGAACTTCATCAGGACCTCGCTCGGCGCGAGCGTCCTTCTCCTCCCGGCGCTCTACTTCGGCTTTCAACAGGGAGCGCCCTTAGCCATCCTCAGCGGGGTAGTTACCCTCGCGGTCGGAGACTCTCTCTTCCTCGTCGCGATTCGAGAGGTGGGGGCCTCCGTCGCAACTCCCGTCACCTACACCTACGTTCTGATGATCCAGCTGACGGCCTTCTCGGTGGGCGAATCGGTGGTCCTCACGAACATCGTGAGCGCGGCCCTGATCATACTGGGTGTCTTCCTCCTCTCCCGCGGCGGCGGCGAAGTGCCGAGAATCAAGGGGATCGTGATCGCTCTTGGCGCCTCGGTGATCTGGACGGTAGGGCAGGATCTCTTGAAACTCTCGTCATCGGCCGGGCTTCAGTTCGTCTCCCTCGCCTTCGTTCGAGACGGCTCCGCGGCGATAGCACTCGGTCTCACGCTCCTCGTCGGGGGACGCCACCTCTCCTTTAGGAAGAAGGTGACGCGACGGGAGGGAGGATATCTCGCCCTCGTTTCGATCAGCGACCTCGCCCTCGGCTCAGCGATCTACGTCTACTCCGTTTCGACGACGGGCCTGGCACTCACTGTGATTCTTACGAGTGTCTCCCCCTTCCTCACGCAGGTCTTCTCCAAGTTGCTCGGGAAGGAGACGCCCACGAACAGGGATATTCTGGCGGGGTCACTGATCGTCTTGGCGTTGTTGATCGCCACAATCTCGTAACCTTCTCGCAAACGTTTATGGAATGCTCGACTTCGCGCCTCTCCTCTGAGTATACCGGATGGAATACAAGTACGTCGTGTTGACTAACACCACGATAGGGGTCTTCATGGCGGTGCTGGACTCCAACATAGTCCTGATCTCCCTCCCGACGATAATCAGGGACCTTCCCGACACGACGACATTCGACGGCCTCTGGGTGATAATGGGCTACACCCTCATAACGGCAACGCTCCTCCTGACGTTCGGGAGGCTCTCAGACCTCTTCGGGAGGGTCCGACTCTACAACATCGGGTTCGCTATCTTCACCATCGGGTCGGGGTTGTGCAGCATCGCCCCGAACGGGATCAGCCTGGTCCTCTTTCGCCTCGTGCAGGGGACGGGGGGAGCGCTCGTCTTCGCGAATAACGCGGCGATCCTCACCGACGCCTTCCCCGTGACGGAGAGGGGGAGAGCGATAGGCATCAACCAGATCGCGGGGACGGCGGGTTCGGTCCTCGGACTTGTTGCCGGAGGCGTCCTGACCGCGTATCTTGGATGGCGGTCGATATTCTGGATCAACCTCCCCGTGGGAGTCTTCGGAACAGCCTGGGCGTACACCCGATTGAAGGAGATCGGAGTGCGGACGAAAGGGGAGAAGCTCGACCCGGTCGGCAATGGCCTCTTCGCGACTGGACTCTCCCTCTTCCTGCTGGGCCTCACCCTAGGCGCCCTCACAGGCTGGAGTTTGGCCTTTGAGGGGGTGATGGCGGCTGGGCTTCTCTCCCTAATCCTCTTCGTCTACGTCGAGCGGAAGGTCAAGTATCCCATGATGGACCTGACACTCTTCAGGATCAGGGACTTCTCATCCGGGATCTTCAGCAACCTGCTCGCCTCGGTCTCGCGAGGCGCCGTCTCCCTGGTACTCGTCTTTTACTTCCAGGGAGCCCTGGGGCTTGACGCCCTGACTGCTGGCCTCTACCTGATCCCCTTCTCGATCGCCTTTGTGATGTTCGGTCCGCTGAGTGGATTCCTCTCGGACAAGTACGGCGCCCGAAGTTTCAGCACGGCCGGACTCTTGATCTCCTCCGTGGCCTTCTTCTGGTTCGCCATCTTCCCCTTCGGCGCCTCGTACAGCCTGCTCGTCCTCCCCATGATCCTGGCGGGAGCGGGTGCGGGGGTCTTCGTGGCGCCGAACGCTGCCTCAATCATGAACGCCGCCCCGGTGACCCGGAGGGGGATTGCGTCAGGGATGTCCTCGACCCTCGTAAACACGGGGTTTCTGCTCAGTCTGGGGATGGCCTTCGCGATAATGGCGGCGAGTGTCCCCATCAGCACCCTTCAAGCGATCTTCGCCGGGATCCAGGTCCAGCTCGACCCCACGAAGCTGGCCCTCTTCATCAACTCGATGCGCAGTATCTTTCTCCTCATGGGAATCTTCAGCCTCGTCGCTGCGGTTCCATCTTCGATGAGGGGACTAAGAGGGACGCCGCCGGGCGAGCATGGGGGAGTCATCGATTGAGGAGAGCCTACTTATGCGACCTGAGGTACTCCGCGACCAGGGACTCGTTGTTCTCGGTCCGGACGAAGACGGGGACACCCTTCTGCTTCGTCGCCTTGTAGGAGACGAAGATCCACTCTCCGCTCTCGAGCTGCGCAGACCTCTCGAGGACTTCGTACGGGAGCGCGAAAGAGTCTGCGACGACCATCCTGTCGTACATCCGGGGGAGTGTGCTCACGAAGTAGCTGTGAAGCTGCTGCAGTGCGGAGACGTTCAGGTGGGCGACCCTCTGCGTCGCGAGCCAGCAGTGGACCCTGTACTTTCTACCCTGCCTCAGGAGGGCCTCGACCTGGATGTTTGAGGTCATCGTCATCTGCTTATCGTTGGGGTTGTCGGGTATGTACTCCTGCGCCTCGTCGAGCACGATGAGGATGCGCCCCCTGTTCCCGAGCCTCTTGCGGAGGTACAACAGCCTGCTGATCAGCCTGCTCGCGGCCATCCTCGCGTGGAGCGGGTCGGGGAGGTATAGGATGTTCAGTCTGGGAGCCTTGGAGGTCGCGAGCTCGTACGCCAGCTTCTCGGGCGTCAGCCCGCCCCCGCTCTCCCCCCTCCCCGCTTTCTCCGTCATAAGCTTCTCGAGGATCTGTTCCGCCTCGAGCCTGATCCCCGACTTCTCATGCGACTTCGTGCGTATCTCCTCGAGGAGGGCTGTGAGAGCCTTCTTGGCGTCGTCGTCGAGGTCGGAGAGACGGGTGGCCGGCTGCAACCCCCTAGCGATGTAGAAGTCGGCCGAGAGCTTCTCGAGGGCGATGATCGCCGTGGTCCCGCCCGCCTTGGCGTCGCCGACCGTCTTCTCGAGCAGAGTCTGTATCCAGGCGAGGTCGAGCCCCCCCGCCTCCTGCAGCGCGAGCCTCTCGACCACGCCGGCCTTGTACACCCCCTCGAGGGCCTTCTGGATCTCGTGGGGCCCCACCTCGTCCTCGAGACTCTCGGGGATAGCCTGCGAGTTGTAGAACTGCCCCGCATCTTCGATGAGCTCGTTGGTGAGTATCCTTCCGCCCGATTGAAGAAGGTCCACGAGGTGCACCGCATACTCCCCCGCAACGTCGAAGATGACAATCGTGAGGTCCTCCTCCGCCTTCGCGACCATTCTCACGAGAGAGCTGGTCAAGTTCGACTTTCCCACGCCGGTATTGTGGCAAAAGACTCCGCCGAAGCCTGCTAGGAAGTTCTCCGCCCCGGGCACGGAGACATCGTAGACGAACTCGGAGGTCGGATCGACGGGTTCGATATCCAGCACCTCGAAGAAAGCTAGACCGGATTCCGCGAGATCCTCTATGCCCTTCAACGTCTGAGGGAGTTCAATCAGGAGCTGGGTCGCCTGAATCTTGTCTTCTGACCTGACGATGTACCTCCCCATGCTCGTCCTGTAGAAACCATCATGCCTGGCTTCTTCGAGATTTTTCGCTGCGGACCCGGAATACTCTGCGAGGGTAGAGAGCTTCGACCTGAGCTCCTCGAGTAGGCGCGGGTTGACGCCTCTCTTCCACATCGAGAGATGCGACGGATGAGTGTAGAGTTTCTTCAAGGTGGCAGGCAGCTCTGCGGCGGGGAACAAGGGTTCACTTCTCCTTCTCCTTCTGAAGCTAAACTCCCTATCGAGAATGTCAGCGGGATGCGGGAACTTCAACTGATGCCTTAGCCTTGAGGTGACATGCCTTCCCTCTATGACGACCGGTTCGGTATATCTCCACCTTGACGTCGTTCCGACACAGCCCTCCATCAGTAGCATGTACATGATATCGTTCATCAGCGCCGGGGAGACGGTCACCCCGTAATCTCCCTCGACCCAGGCGCGGAGGAATTCTCCTCTTATCTTGGGAGGTGAATTCAGGATTATCGAGGGCACCCTTTTGTTCCCCGCCCCAGTTCCCGCCCATCGCGTGAAGAGTTCGGCTAGAAGCCTGTGTGAGAAGGACACTCTGATTCCCCCGCTACCGTGCTGGTAGATCCTTGCCTTTATCCCGAACCGCTCGTTTAGAGCCGCTACTATCTCATTGAGAATGTGTTCGTCTTTCTTCCCGAGCGTAAATTCGATCCTGTATGTTTGCCCCGGCCTGACCTGCGCATGGCCTTCTGCAACGTAGTATCCGAGCAGCCGGGCAACCGCCGCGTCGACTTCGAGTTTTGTTGGGAGGTCAGATCTGCATCCTTTGTACGAGATTCGCGCCTTTCTCGAAGCCTCCTTGGGTAGCAGTTGGGCGCTCGCGAGGGGGATGACTCCCTTGCTTCGCCACCACCAATCCCTCCATCGGTTCCGTCGGTCGATTAACCCTCTCGCGATCCCTTCCCTCGGAATCCCTCGGAGCGTTATCCCCTCAGAATCTGACTCCGAGAAGAATTCTAATAGGTCGACGGTGAGGTTCCTCGAATCCGTTTGGGGAACGTTTCGTGACCCCACCAAGTAGTCTCCCTTTCTTATCTCAGACGCCGCAGCGACGCAGACTCTACCGTCCCTAACCACGAAGAGAGAATGGGCAGGCGTGACGGCGACGCTCCTTCCGGTCCGCAGATTGAATCTGAGCAGCTTCCCCTCGTACCTGTGCCTGAATACGTATTGCAGGGGGGCCCACTTCACCTCGAACGTCTTTTGGTCAAAGCAGACAACCTCAATGGAGGAGGTGAAGACCGGACCCTCTTCCATCGCGCTGTAGAACGGGTCTACCAGCTCTCCTATCTTGGCAATTCCGACGAAACCATTTCGCCGATAAATGATCGGTTCTGAATAATCGACGCTGAAACCGAAGAAACCTGAGTGGTATCGGACGAGGTTTTCCAGGTTGATCTTTAGGGGGAGGTCAAATCCTATCATCGTCCCGATATTCTCGCCCTTCTCGAAGCAGAGGAACCTCTCGACTGCCCTCTTGGAGAGCAGAGAGGCGCGAGCCCCTGCGAGCGGGGCCAGACGAGTCCGTTCGAAGTTCACCTCGCCGTCCTGGACCTTCGTGATGTACCACGTCGGGATCGCCCAAAGGTCAATCCAGGTCTCCTGCGATTTCCCCCAGCTCTCGTTGATCGTGTCAAGGTACTCCTTTCGAAGGACAGTCGGCATCGAGACGTCCATCCCGAGCTGCTGGTAGTGGGTGGGGTTGATCGAGACGACCTCGAAGATGACGTGGGATGGGCGACCCTTTACCTCCCTCTCTATCGCGATGAAGCTGGGGTAATACAGCCTGTCGAGGGCCTCGTAGCTGAACTTCGCCTCTACGACCGCGACCATGTTAGAGACGGTGATCTCCCTGCCGTCTCCCTTTGAGGTCCTCGTCTGCACGGTCATCCTTCGCAGCCTCGCCTCGAATGTTCCGTCCATACTGTCGAACACCCAGGATTCTTCGCTCCCCAACCTAGTCACCGTAGCTCGCTGCACCTCTTACCCTGGCTTCTTCCGACTCGAGTCGCTGCTCCCTGAAGGTGCTCACGACCCCCGAGACCAGTTTCCTCCTCGACATCCTCCCCACGCGGAGGTCGGCGACGCCGCGAAGCGAACTCCTCATCAGCCGAACCTCTGTCTTCACCGCCTTGTCGGCTAGATAGAGGAGCTGGTTGTGCCCGAAAGCCTCCGAGACCTCTGGGTTGTCCGTCATGGAGAGTATGTAGAGGGCGAGGTTCGAGAGGCTCGCTCCCTCCCCGGGCTCGAAGTATGGCCTCACCTTGGCCACGCCCCCCTTCTCCTCAACCTCAAGCTGGTTCCTGGTCGTGTCGTATCGTCCGTCGAGGACTCTGTCAAATAGGAAGACGGAGGAGCGGAGATGCGGGTCAGTCCTCAGGGTTCTCAGCTGGAAGAAACCGCGAGCGAAGAGTCCCTCCCTCGAGACTACCTTTCTCGCCGCGAAGAAATTTGGCCTCTTCTCATCCCTCCAGCGCATCGTCGAGAAGCACGCGTCATACCCGAAGGTCCTCCACGGCGTCTTGACCGAGAGGTTTGTGGAGCTCAGGATCGATAGGAAGGCCTTGTCGTTGTTTATCCTAGGCACTGGGCTCCGCGGTCTGATGTATCCGCTCTCCTCCGCGAACGGCAGGGCGGCGCGAGTGATATCGGTGGCTGTCGTGTCTTTCGCGATGCCGATCAGGAGCGCCCTCCTCTTCTGCGCGACCTCGCACAGATGCTCGAGGAGCAGCAGCGAGACAGCACTGACGTCGAAAACAGTCAACCAGCGGTCTTTCGGAAGGAGAAGAGGATGCGCACCTACCTCGAAGACCAACTTTGCATAGTTCGAGGCGAGCGTGGTGAGTCTCTGCCAATAGCTTCTGACCTCGTCCCTCAGCTTGAGGCTGCTGCCGCTCGAATCAGAGAGAAGGGCGCCGTCGAACTGAGCGTCGAGTTTCCGCAGGCTCGCGACCGCCTTTTCCAGGTCTCTCCTCTCAACCAGGAGGGCAGAGGCAAGCTGGGAAAAAGAGAGGTCCGACTCCATAAGACTCCTCAAGACAGAGTACTTCAGGAATCGCGGGCGGGACGGGACGGGCACCCATGGTGCCCCGAGGGATATGCCGAGTTTCAGGTCAAGCTTGGAGACCCTGCTCCCTCCGAACACCAACTCAGTGAGGTTGCTGCTCGCCCTGCTCTTCAGTAGAATCCTGTAGTCGCGAGAGAGGGTTGAATGGGTCCCGGAGATCGGCCGGTCAAGCAAGATGATTCTCGACTCCCCGACAGCCTTGAGGGCGAGGTACAACTCCCCGAGAGTCATGAACGCGTTCGGTATCCTCTCAATCGAATGTTCAAGCTCTATGTCTCCTTCTGGGAGGTCCGGCATGACGGAGGTCACGTCTTCGAGCCAGAGGGGAATGGCAGAGGTTGCTGAGAGCTTCGCCTCACGCCGCGCCCCCTTCAGTTCGAACTTGACATCCTCGCCGACGGTGAAGGGGCAGGAATAGGCGGTGGCATTCGAGTAGAAGAGCATCATCTGGAGGCGTTCATCGTAGTCTCTCGAGCCATCGACACCGATGGCGATGTGCTCCCCCTCTCCAAAGTACTCTCGCGCGAGGGAGGAGGCGTCTGCCGAGTCCACGCCAATCGTCAGCCCCATGAGGTCGTCTCGCTGACTGAACGCATCCAGCCGCTTCTCGAACTCCGAAACAAGCTGTGAGGTCTGTCGTGAAAGCTTCTCAGCGATTTCGCTGGACATCGGCCCGTCCCTCTTTTTCCACCGCGATTTAACTTAAAAGGAGCGACGCCGACTATTTGTCGACCTACCACGCACATTAATAAAGAGAGGAGGAGGAAAGGACGTTTGCATGAAGATACTGTTGGAACATGAACTGCCAAGAAAGTTGAGGTACGCCAGAGTTTACGTCGAGGTCGGAAATGCCTCTCTCTACGTTTCAGTCGACGGTTCGCGGGCAAGTTGGTTCGGCAGCATCGGAGGGAGGAGCAGGGGGGCGGTCTCGATCTCGGACAGCGAGTACGCCAGGTATCGGGCGGCTACACCCGCGACAGAGCTGATCGGTGAGGAGAGGGGGAGGGTCATCCTGAGGAACAAGGATGGGTTCGAGGAAGAATGGTCGATGCCCCGCTGGGTTCTTACAGGATTCAGAAGGTCGAAAGAGAAAAGAAGAGAAGAGAGAAGTGGGTAAAGGTCGTCAAGGCTTCCCGCATCGACCAATTTAGCAGGTTCGTGTTGAAGGGCACCGATGTGAAAACAGGGCTTAAATTGAGGATTTAACAGAGAATCTCCCACGTTGGAGACACTCGCGGTCGTCGTCCCCTCAGAGGCACTTGCTGCTGCGACACAGATAATCAGTAGAGGTGAGCGAGAGGGAGTTAGGCTCAGGCTTCTGGGAGGCCTTGCATTCAAGGCGCTCTGCAGGAGCGCACAAGAACCCGAGTTCCTCCGCGATAACAAGGATATCGACCTGATGGGCCGGAGGGAGGACGTGAAGAGAATAATGCAAATCATGGAAACGCTAGGTTACAGGCCGAGGGTGATGTTCAACAAACTCAGCCTGGGCAAGAGGCTGATCTACCACGACTCGCGAGACGGGCGGAGGGTCGACATCTTCCTCGATGAGTTCGAGATGTGCCACAAATTCAAGTTCAAGCAGACGCTTGTTGCCCACCCGCTGACCTTATCGATAACAGACCTCGTCATCACAAAATTGCAGGTCGTAGAGATGACAGATAAGGAGTTCAAGGACCTCGCGGCTGCATTCAACGACTACGAAGTGACGGATGACGAGACGGGAATAAACGGCGAGAGGATAGCCGAACTGTGCTCGAGGGACTGGGGCATCTACAGGACGTTCACGGGGAGTCTCGTGAGGCTAAGGGGGAGCCTCGGGTCCCTGAACGGCAGCTCGGAAAAGATTGCGGGCGAGGTCGACCACCTCCTCGGGAAGATCGAGAGCTTTCCGAAGACACTATCCTGGAAGCTAAGAGCCAAGATAGGCGAGAGCGTCAGGTGGTACGAGCTTCCAGAGGCCGACGGAGACCCGAGTTAGTTACCTCTTCAGGATGCGGATGATCGCTCCGCCATACCTTCCGACGAAGTAGTAGGTTTTCGCGTCTGAGACTCTCACTTTCTCCCCCACCGAACTCACCGTGCTCTCTGACGTCTGGGGCTTCTCCTCATTCTCCCCGATAATCAGGACAGGGGAGCCCACCCTCACGTTGATCTTCTTCGCCATCTCCGGGGAGAGCGAAACGCCTTCACTCCCATCATCGAACTCGATGTCCACGCGACTCTGCCCGAAGTTAGAGGAGCCGATGAACCCGTTCTCGGTGAAGGACGTTACGTCGACGACGAAGACGAGCTCGTCTCCTTGCTCTTGGGTCAAGATCGCGCCAGCACCTTCGAGGGTGAGGCCAGTTACTCCTCTTCGACTGAATCGTCTTCTTCCTCTTCAGCCTGCATCTCGATTTCCTCTTCTACGAGCTTCTCTCCGTTTTCCCCGTTGAGACTTTCTATCGGGTACCAATGCTTCTTCCCGTCGAGATCCGGCATCTCCACCTCGCAGAATCCTGCCAGTGTCATGCCCGTAAGGGTGCCGAAGCTGGTCTTCTCGCTGTCGAACGAGACCTTCTCGATGCCCACACCCTCCTCTCCAAATACTGCCTCTCGCGAGGCGTACACACGAACTTTCAACCCCTTTACCGGCTTGAGTTCCATCCGGATGTCGGCACGCTTGAAGCCAAGAATACTTAAGGGAAACTCCGGCTGGGTCCGAAAGCGGAACAACAAAACAACCCAACGCCCCCAATCAAACTTAATATGACTCGTCCTCCTTTCGATGACCGTGGTGAAGCGTCTAACCAAGACGAAGATTGAATCGGAACTGAAAGAACTCGACGGCTGGAAGTTCGATAGAGACTTCATCACTAAGACCTTCGAGTTCAAGACTTTCATGGCCGGAATCAAGTTCGTCAATGACGTCGCCCAGATAGCGGAGCAAGAAGAGCATCACCCTGACATACACATCAGATACACCACCATCAGACTCTCGATCCAAACCCATAGCGAGGGTGGCGTAACGGAGTGGGACCTCGGGCTCGCCAGAAGAATAGAGAACTTCCTGCATCAGAACCCGGTCACGATGCATTGACTGAACGACCGAACGACCGAACGACCGAACGACCGACTGACTGACTAGACCCCGAAGTAAAGAGACGCATAGAGGATCGCGAAGTTCACGGCCGTGACCAAGACCCCGACCTTCAGGAACTCGAGGAAACTCAACTTCACTCCATGGCGCTCCGCCTCCTCGATGATTATCAGGTTGCTGGCTGCGCCGAGTATCGTTAGGTTTCCCGCCAGCGTGCTCCCCCCCGCGAGCGCCGCCCAGGCGTAGACGTCCTGGGGCCCGTAGCCGAGGGACTTCATTATCGGTAGATAGAGGGCGACCATAGGGACGTTGCTGAGAACCTGGCTCAGGAGGAGTCCTGCGACGAGTATGGAGAAGAGTGAGGCGTGAGGGTCTCCCCTGCCCAGTGCGGGGAGGTACTGCGCGACCAAGGCGATGACTCCGTTGTTCGAGAGCGACTGCATCAGGACGAAGAGACCCGCGAAGAGGAGAAGGATGCCCCAGTCCATCGCCTGGAGTATCTCCCGCCCTCTGCCGCTGAGCACCAATAGAAGAGTTGCACCCAGAAGGGATACCTCGCTGATTCCGAAAGGTTGTGTGATTCCAATAGCCTCGAGGAGATTTACCGCCAGAATCGATGCTAGGGTGAAGACGAGGAGGGAGACAGAGAGCCTCGCGAGCCGCCTACCGTGGACTCGCGTACCAGCCTGCACAAGCGTGGTTTTTTCGAATACGGCCCCGGGCTTGGAAAGCTCCTTCCTAAAGAGGAGTCTTAAGAGCAGATAGGTCGCGGCCAGGTTCAACAAGGTGGGAAGAAGGAGGTAGTGGGCGAAACCTATCACAGGGGCGGTGATTCCGCTGGCCAAGGCGATTAGGACGTTCTGCGGGTTTCCCATCGGCGTGACGACGCTTCCCGTCGTGACCGCGAAGGCGAGCGTCAGGAGGAGCGGCCTCGGTGAGATGTTCAGCCTCTTCGAGAGGGAAAGCATGATCGGAGTCCCCATCAATGCGAGAGTGTCGTTCATCAGGAAGGCGGAAGCGAACGCGAAGCCGAAGAAGGTCAGGTAGATCACGTCCCCAGGTTTCTTCGCTCTCTGAAGCAGGGCGTTAGCGAAGCTCTCCAAGGCGCCAGAGATGTCCAGGGCCGTCACCAGTACGAACATGCTGAAGAGGAAGGTAATTACGGGGAGATTTACCGCCTGATAGGCGTCAACCACCCCGATTGAGCCAACGAAGACCATCGCGACCGCCCCCGCCAGCAGAATGGCCCATATCGGCAACGTGAAGCCCTTCAGGCTCCTGAGAACTACGGCGCCGTAGGTGACAGCGAAGACAACTAAGGTGATGAGCTGCTGAGGTTCAACCGACAAGTTGGTTCAGCATCCGTGGCCTTCTCGTGTGTTCGAGGCCAAACGGAACCCTCCCCTTTCGCCCCGAGAAAATCTTATATACAAACGGAAGTTGTATACCGGAAGCTGAATACGTATTATGTCCACAACAACAGCGATTCCGGCGGTCACATCTTCGGGTCAGGCAGTCCTCATTCTCAAGGAAGGAAGCAACCGAGGTAGGGGAAAGGAAGCCCAGAGCAACAACATAGCTGCTGCGAAGCTCATCGCCGAGATAGTGAAGACATCGCTCGGACCTAGAGGGATGGACAAGATGCTCGTCGACTCTCTCGGCGACGTAACCATCACGAATGATGGGGCGACGATGCTCAAGGAGATAGACGTGCAGCATCCCGCGGCTAAGATGCTCGTCGAGGTCTCGAAAACGACAGATAACGAGGTCGGAGACGGGACAACCTCGGCCGTGGTGCTGGCAGGAGCTCTCCTCGAGAAGGCGGAGGAGCTTCTCGACAAGAACGTTCACTCGACAGTA
>VBPQ01000015.1 GCA_005877185.1 Nitrososphaerota archaeon | reverse complement strand
ACACCAAGCTCATCCAGGGAATCATCCTCGACAAGGAGGTCGTCCACTCAGGGATGCCAAAGCGTGTCGACAAAGCGAAGATAGCCCTCATCAGCGCTCCGTTCGAGATCGAGAAGACGGAGTTCGATGCGAAGCTGAACATCAGCGACCCATCTATGATGAAGAAGTTCCTCGACGAGGAGACGAAGATGCTGAAGGGGATGGTTGACAAGGTCACATCTATCGGGGCGACGGTCGTCATCTGTCAGAAGGGAATCGACGACGTCGCGCAGCACTACCTGGCGAAGGCAAACGTTCTCGCCGTGAGGC
>VBPQ01000141.1 GCA_005877185.1 Nitrososphaerota archaeon | reverse complement strand
TACACATTGATAGATGAGGACGTCCTCGTGCTGAGAATAAGGCACAGAAGCAAGGTCTACGAGTAACCTTCCACCTCTCTCATCTTAATCGACTGGGTATCCGAAGCCACAAAGTTTGGGAAAGAATTGGGCGGGGACATACCTACCATTGCTATGCGAGAAACTTCAGACAGACACTGCGGTTCGATTCTGACCGGTGTCCGTCCCTCGACCTGAATGCAGTGAGCTAAGATGCCGAGGGTCACCCTTTTATGTTCTGAGCTTCAGTCTGGAAAGGATGAGCAGAACCGACTTCAACGCACACACGATCGCCGCGTTCCGCAGGAACCACGGAAAGGTCGGCGGCAACTTCGAGGGGGCGCCGTTGCTGCTGCTCCATACCACCGGAAAACGCAGCGGCAAACACCGCATCAACCCGATGATGTTCCTCAAAGACGGGGAGCGTTACCTGGTGTTCGCGTCAAAGGGAGGCGCTGATACCAACCCGGACTGGTACCATAATCTCAAGGCCCACCCCGACGTCCAAATCGAGGTCGGGGACGAGATAATCGACGTGCACGCCGAAGAGATCATCGGCCGTGAACGCGACCGCCTCTTCGAGCGCCAAGCCACCCTCTTCCCCGCGTTCGCCGGGTACCAACGCCGGACCAAAAGGACAATCCCAGTCGTCGCCCTCACCAAGAGGAAGCGGTAACCCTGATGACGCATTCGCCTTGACAGGCCGAGTAGACTCTAGAAAAGTGAAACGTGGACCCGCCTTTTCGGCTCTATGTCTCCGCAAACCTGGTTGAATAGGTCGGCGTACTTTCCATCTCGTCGAGTGTCTTAGCCGAAAAGGATGAGGTGTTCCCGCCACAGCAGGCTATCTCGAACGTTCTCACAGTAGCCGGTTCGAGGTGCGCGAAGGGCTGGACCGTGCTATCCTCAAGAATTCTCTGCGTTCTAGGCATCCTTGCCATTTTTACAACCGATCTGGAGTTTCTGGGGGACCACCGGAATACTCAGGCTCTCCCCGCGGAACGGTCTTGGAGACCCGAAGGAGTTGGAGCTGACAACTCACGCTAACCTTCGATCGCTTCGATTGTTCGATGAATTCGACACGGTTCGGTTAACGCTTTGACTTACGTCTTCGGGTTGTTCGCCGTGCTGCCTTCATCTGTTGCCAGAATCCTATGGAGTTGCCCTCGGGATCCGCACCGATGTACCATGCCCGCCCTGGGACCTCCTGTTTCCCGACTATCTCACTGCCACCAGCCTTCCTGAATATCTCTATCGCTGAGTCTATGTTGTCGACGCTAACATAGTTCTTTGGCCCGTCATTTGGGCCCATCTTCTTGTACATTCCTCCCCCGACGCTCCTACTTTCGGGACCAGTTGAAATTTGCCAGTATTCGAATCCAGGCATGTTGACCTTTTCGAACCTCCACCCGAAGCAGTCACTATAGAACTTCTTGAGTCTCTCGACGTCGCTAGCGGGAATCTCAAAATATGTAACTGTCTTAATTACCACAACGTAAAACCAGATATCTCCCTATTTAACCTGAATCTGCGCGGCACGTTTTCCGCTAATGAAACTGGAATTGCCTGAAAGATACTGATAAGCAGTGCGTTTCGCAGGAGCCTAACCCATCCCGATCAGCGCCCGGAAGAAAGCGGCGACGCAATCTCTTATGGAGACGAGGAGCGCGTGCTTCACCTGTCCTCCTTTTGATGCAAACCTCGAAAGTCTACCCACCCGGAAGTATATCGGTGGATGAGGGTCGAATCTCAGCCAGTCAAGGATCCTGTAAGGACGAGAGTAACGCTCGAAGTAGAGCTGTCTGAACCCGATGTTGGTGAGCGCCGAAGCCAGCACGCTCGGGTTTCCGAGGACGACCATCGACTGAGTGTCCGCTCTGGTCTCGAGAAACTTTCCCACCGTGTACATCAGGCCGAAGGCGGCGAAGTAGTAGAAGAAACCCAGACGGAGAACGAGGGGCGCCCAGAGGTAAGGCCCTCCAAAGTAAATAGTCATGGTGGCAAAGAATAGGACGAGGGGGTCGCGCCCTTTGACGTGGCCCAGCTCGTGGCCGATCACGGAAGTCAGCTGGTCATCGTCGAGGTCCTCGAGGGCGCCCGCCGTTATCGAAATGGACGAACGGCCATGAGAGATGCCCGTTGCTGCCGCGTTGTCCAGCGGGGTGTTCAGTATGCTTATCTTGGGGACCGGCAGGTGGAACTTCTCGGCCGCCGCCTGCACCATGGGATAGGGGCTCCTGACAGTAATCTCGATGTCATCCAGTGAGCACGGGACTCGATTTCGGACCAGGATATCGTGAATCTTTGACTTCGTCTCAGGGGCGTGAATCGTCCTCTCCGAGATTGCCCTCCCCAGCTCTCCTCTGATTGGCGACAGCAATACTTCTCCCGTCTTCGCGAGAATCTCCTTGACTTCGGGAGTGGAGGTCACCCTCACGACCGCGACCTCGGGGCGGTCCTTGTCTGGTCTGACGTTCCCGGATCCGAGCACCAGCCTGTCGGAATAGAAGAGGAGAAGAGCCTGCACCCCAACGATAGCGAGTATCGCGTAAGAACCGAGGAATAGGACGAGGACGAAGTTGAGGAGCATCATCGCCAGGAAGAGATTGACGGTGTTGCCCGCGAAGATTCGCCTGCGCACCTCGCGATTCATGCTTCCCCTCGCCTCCGGCGCCTCCATGCTCTTCTCCTCACCGAGAGAGAAGACGAAGTAGAGACTCGTCCTCTTCGCCCTCGCGAGGAAGGTTGTTGCGAACAACTCGACCTCATCTCCGATGCGTCGACGGGCCTCCTCGTCTGGAGGTGTGACAGGATCCACCCCGCCGAAGTCGATCGCGACTCCGTCAAGCCCGATGGTCAGGCGGACGGATATGGAAAACTGCTCCGGGCGAGGGACGCCGGCAGCCGTGGGTCCCCCTGTCCGCCAGCTTACCTCGAAGTTTCGTTCTGCCCCGGGACCTCTCTTTGAGTACGAATCGATCCTAGAAGCATGAAGAGCCGGAGTCAGGTAGTATTTCTCCAAAAACTCCACCATGCCGTCGACGGCGGAGCCTGGAATCTTCTCTCTCACCAAGACCCGGCTCGAAGCGTGTAGGGAATTGCTCATCTTTTCATAGTCCTGTAATCACGAGAGCAGCACGACGGCGACATATGAGGGTTTCAAGGCGCGTCGCCTCGAAACGGCAGGAACGGGTTCATTTTCAACCTATTCAGTGGCGGACACCATCGGGTCCGAAACTTCGCTGAGGTCCCTTTTGCAGAACCTATCAACGATCATAAGCGTGCCGCCCTCGGCGGTTCGAGTATAGCGTTTTTGTGGTTAGGGGAAAGACAGAGTGGTTTTTGGGGCCGGCCGTGAAGGCAGTGTGATTACTCCGGCGCACATATGGCAAGATGTCGATTCAAGGGAATGCGTTTAAGCAACAACAGCGTAAATAATTCGAATGGGAGTAGAGGGATACGCCTCGGAGTGGCACGGCTTCTTTCCGCGATTCCTCCTCGCCGCAGCTGCGTCCACGTCACTCGATTGGTTGCTGCCCCAGGTCTTGGAACTTGCGCTGGTCCGCGCGGGCTACAATTACCAAACTGCAGCCCAGACAATATTTCCCCTCGCCTTCCTGTCTTTTCCCTTCGCCTTCTTTCTTCTCTTTTACTTTTGCTCGAGGGTAAGAATCGACCTTGGGAGAACCTATCTTAGAGTGGCAGCCTCGATTTTTCTCGGATGTTTAGCTGGGGAAACGCCAATGTACATTCTTCAGTTCTCGTTGAGCGGAAGCCTGCTGGGGCCGTCCCCTGGCCTGCTCGGGATTTTTCTTTACATGACTGGAAGCGCAGTAGGTTCTTCGTTGAACGCCGGATTCATCGCATTTCGACCGATGAGTGTTTTGGATCCTATTGGCACTTCATCTCCTTCCGCCGTTGAAGTGGATTTCCGCCCGGTGTACTAAGCTCTAGTCACGGAGACCATATATTTTGATGCCAAACCCAAGTCGGTCGGGTTAGTGAATCCGACTTATCCCCTCAACACCGTCGAAGTCCGAGTCGAAGGATACTATTTCCTTGATTCGCATGTCGTACATGATTCTAACCGACACAGAGTCGGCAAATGACAATTTAGCTCCGTATCTCGTGTAAACCTGAAGGGCTCGCTCCAACAGTCGTTTGTTCAGGTAGACGGTGTTCACCGTTGGGTCGTGAACTAGGTTTTCGAAAACCTCCCTGCCGGCCCGTTGTCCTAGGCGCGACCCCACGCCTGTAACGCTCTCTGACACAACCAGGTCTGAGGTTACCCTGCGGGTCTCCAAGCTCTGTACAACTTGTACTGCTCTCTTGTGGAATTGATCGTCCGTGTCCGCAAGGGCCATGACGAGCGAAGAGTCCAGAAAGAGCTTTCTTTCCCGCCGCTGCCTCCAAGAGCGATGATGTTCGTGATGCTGGGTTTCTTTCTAAACGCCGTGGTGACACCTTGATCCGAAGCGATCCAGAGCACTTCATCGCCCTCGGCAAGGCCGTATTGCCTCCTCAGTTCGGATGGAGCAACCACTTGGTAACCCCTCGATATCCTGGTCCTGATTTCTCTTCGTTCAGTCATCTGCGTTCACATTTCTCGTCGCGCTCACAGTATTAAAGGATTACTGTGAGCTGTAACTGTTCACAAGATAGCCCGTGGAGGGGATCGCCGCCACTCTTTACACTGGCGACCCCACAAGGGAAGATTACCGCCGGGAAGGTCGGTTCGGAACTTACCTATGGTAAGTATCATAGGTGCCGTAATTT
>VBPQ01000140.1 GCA_005877185.1 Nitrososphaerota archaeon | reverse complement strand
GAAGGGATTCAACGCGGGGTGCGAGTGCGCCGTGGATGAGCAGGGGCGAAGAAGTCCCGTCCAGCCAATCATCGGAACCTAGAGATTCACTCACCCGCGCTAGGGAATATTGTCAATGATTATTGCGGGTCAGCACGTAAGAACGCCACGCTGACTCGATAAGAAAGCCTTCCCCGCGTTTGAATCGCATCAATTCTGATTCACTCTCAAGAACTCGCTTGGACTTACTATCTTCATTCCACCGAGTTTTCCGAGGGCGAGTAAGTGTTCCATCGCCAGACACTATGAAGTCTACCTTGGCGGCAAGAGCAGAGTCCAAGATCTTGTTATCGGATGGATCTTCCTTGATAGTGTCCAGCCTTGCGGAAGGATTGACGAAGGTTGCCATTGCTGATATCAGAGCCTTGAATCTTGCTTTCTGCGCCTCCGTGAAATCGAATTTCGGATAGTCGAGGACCCGCGTAAGCTCTTCGAATTGCTCATGTGAAATGAAGAGTTCAGTCTCTCCATTGATTACCTTCTGCAAAATCCTGTGCGGATTCCCTTGCCACCCGAGGGCGGAGATTAGTATGTTTGTATCTAGCGTTACTCTTGTTTTTGTCTTACCCACTTTACAGCATCGTCAATATCAGACTGCTTAACCTTGCGCTTCTTGAAGTGAAACTGGATGTCCCTTGAGAGAGACTCGAACTCGATCTTTACTTCTGGTATCTCCACCCTCTTGAACAATACGCCATCCTTAACTTCTATGGCAACGAATCTGTCACTACCCTTGAAGCCTTCCTTTTCCCTTATTCTTCTTGGCACCACCAACTGTCCCTTTTCTGACATCTTGACCAGCTCCTCTTGAGCCACTTGGCTGACCTCTCCTGTTATACAGTTGAACAGTTGAACTATTTAATCATTTGCCCTTCTTGATTCCTATGGGCTTAACTCCTTCTACGCGAGCTCGGCAATCAAACGGGCAGGAAGGCAGTTCATCTGGGCAATGTTCGCCTCAAATTAAGCGCATTTCACCTGGAATAGCTCGAATTACGCTAAAAGTTGTGGACGGGGGGACTCGCATGATTAATCAGGTGGACCGGGGGGGACTTGAACCCCCGACTTTGGGGAGCTCTTCGCTCTCTCCCGCGTGCGAGGCGGGCGTTCGTACCAACTGAACTACCGGCCCAGCAAATTCGAAACTCGATTGCTTTCTATGTATAAGCATTCTCAGCGGAGCCTGCAGATGGGTGGTGGCTGCCTCTTGTGGGCAGTCTCGTGATACCTCGAGATAAGCCTCTGAACCGCGTCCAAGTCCAGCTTCAGCCTAGAGGAAACAGTCTTCATCCCGAGCCTTCGGTCGAAGTACAGTTTGAAGACCGAGTCGAGCACGTCGTAGGAGAAGCCGAGTTCGATCTCTGCCTCGTGCCCCGGCCACAGCCTGGGGCTGGTTCGCTTGGAGATGATCCGCCTGCTCAACCCGAGGGCTTCGCCGAGCCGCCTCACCTCAGTCTTGTAGAGGTCGGCGATGGGGAGGATGTCCACGCCACCATCGCCTCCCTTCGTGAAGTAACCAGAATAGAATTCCGACCTGTCGCCTGTCCCGACGAGGAGTCTGTTCAACCGGTTCGGGTGGTAATAGAGCAGAGCAGAGCCATCCTCACCCTCGCTCTGAGGTTCCCCTCGGCCAGCTTGTCAGGCTCGAGGTTCTTCATGAAGGTTCGATGAATCGGGGCGATATCGATGAACCTTGTTTCCATGCCGAGTTCAGAGGCCACCTCCTTCGCATCGTCCAGGTCCTGCTTTGGCGTCACACGGAGGTCGGCATAATGAGACCCATCACCCGCCTTGCGCTCAGGGCTTCGACCGCGAGGTAGGCGGTGACAGACGAATCGATTCCCCCGCTCAGCCCCAATACCACACCGTCCGTCCTCGATTCCGTGACCTCCCTCTTGATGAAATCGACTATCTTCCTCCTCGCCTCGACCAGGTCCAGCTCTTCTTTCAGCAAAACGTTCCTCCAGCCGCATCGCATGGAAAAAGCTTTTCCACACCTCGAGATGGTAGGCCGCAGAAATGACGGACTACTACGACCTGCATGACAGGAAGTTCTGGCTCGCGAACGAGAACGAGATAAAGGAAGGGCGGACGACAGACATGTACTTTGTCAACACCAAAGAGGTCTTGCAGAAGAACAGCGTCGACTCGGACGTCGTAATGGAGGTCTACGCGCGGGAGCTCCCGTACCCGCAGAACTGGGGCATCCTCACCGGCGTCTACGAGGCGGCGAAGCTCCTCGAGGGTCTGCCAATCGACGTCTGGTCCTTCGAGGAGGGCGGGGTCTTCGTCGCCGATTCATCGACCGCGATCTACGAGCCGCTGATGGTGATTGCCGGAAAGTACGGCGCCTTCGCCGAGTACGAGACGCCTCTCCTCGGCCTCCTCTCCTCATCTACCAGCGTCTCGACGCGTGCCGCGAGGTTCAGGGTAGCCGCCGGCGAGAAGCTCCTCGTCAGCTTCGGGACGAGGCGTGTCCACCCGGCCTTGGCTCCGATGGTGGAGAGGGCCAGTTACCTCGCCGGTTTCGACGGTGTCTCGAACGTCCTTGGTGCAGAACTCCTCCATCTGAAGGCTTCCGGAACGATGCCGCACGCGCTGATCCAGGTCGTTGGCGACCAGGAATCTGCCTGGAAGATGTACGACAAGACGATCGCGAGCGATTCACCCAGGGTCGCGCTCGTGGACACGTTTTGGGACGAAAAGACGGAGGCTGTCAAGGCGTTCGAGGTTCTTGGTTCAAAGCTCTGGGGTGTCAGGCTGGACACACCCGCCTCCAGAAGAGGCGACTTCAGGAAGATCATCGAGGAGGTCAGGTGGGAGCTCGACATCAGGGGCGGCGAGAAGGTGAAACTAATCGCATCGGGGAGGCTCGATGAGGAGGCGGTGGGGAAGCTGAAGGATATTGCGGACGGCTTCGGGGTCGGGACCGCCGTTGCGTACCCGCCCGTCATCGACCTGAGCGCGAAGATAGTCGAGGTGCGGCGTGGAGCGAAGAGGGAGTTCAGGGCCAAGAGAGGGGGGCTCGGCGGCAGGAAGGCGGTCTACCGCTCGAGTGTCGGGTTCCAGGACACCGTCGTCTTGGAAGGAGCGGAAGCCCCTCCCAGAACGAAGGCGATGCTCACCCCGCTGCTGAAGAACGGGAAGATCGTTCGGAAGTACGAGGGAATCGAAGCCATAAGGTCGAGAGTTCTGGGAGACCTTCATCTGCTGTCAGAGCATCCTCCCTCGATCTCTTGGTGATGGGATGGCTCGCGCAGCGTTCGCCTTGATCGTCGTCGACGTTCAAAATGATTTTTGCCCGGGGGGCGCGCTAGCCGTCAAGGATGGCGACAAGGTCATACCGTCGCTGAACGCCCTGGTGGATGCCTTCACCGCCTCTAATCTCCCGGTCTGCTTCACGAGGGATTGGCATCCGCCGGACCACTGCTCGTTCAAGGAGAAAGGAGGTCCTTGGCCTTCACACTGCGTAAGGAACAGCAAGGGGGCCGAGTTTCATCCTGACCTCCGCGTGCCGGCGAAGGCGTTGGTGGTGAGCAAGGCGACGCAACCGGATAAGGAGGCCTACTCAGGGTTCCAAGGAACCGACCTCTCATCAACCCTGAAGAAGATGAGGGTGACTGAGCTCTTCGTCGGGGGGCTCGCGACGGACTACTGCGTCAAGAACACGGTGGGGGACGCACTCAGGGAGGGTTTTCTCGTGAACGTTCTGACGGACTGCGTCAGGGGAGTCAATCTGAAGAGGACCGACTCCGCGAGCGCGTTGAAGTGGATGAAGGTCAGAGGTGCGAAAGAAAGGACGAGCGAGGGCATTCTTAAGATGATCAATAGGCGCGCAACAGTGATATCTTCATCCTGACCTAGGGTCAGTCCAGGTCGCCCGTCGAAGCACGCCGCGCGCCTATTGCGTGAGTAACGCTCGAGTTCCGTATTTATCGGTTTCCAGTCGGCGACAGCTTATAAGGAAAACGAACGATTCAGGAAACTAGACTTGAGCGAGGACGACGACGCCGACGAGCTGTTAAGCTGGTACGAGGCCCTAGCCGAGAAACCAGACTACTACATGAACACCGAGGCCGGGCAGAAAGAGCTCGCCGAGATGATCCGGAGGGAGTCGGAGCGGCTCCTCACCGAGCTTGGCAAGACAGTGAAGAGGACGCGTGAGGTGATATGGCTCTCCAAGCACTGCTTCGACTGCAAGCACTTCCAGAAGAACAACGGCC
>VBPQ01000132.1 GCA_005877185.1 Nitrososphaerota archaeon | reverse complement strand
TGTTCACCGCAACGAAGCTCTGCACTCGAACCTCCTCAGATTTCGGATCGCCGGAGAGATATATCCCGGTGTAGAGTTCTGCGTACACGACGTCGGATATCACCAGTCGGGTCTTCTTTTCCGTAGCTCGTCGCAAGAACCGATCAGTGTCTCTAGCGAACCTGTCATCTCGCAGGTGGCTGACCAGCACGTTCGTGTCTAGAGAATAAGTAGTCACTTCTTTCTGCTCTTTCGCCTTAGCCAGTCGACGATCTCAACAGAGTCATTCATGTTCTTGAATACGGGATGAGTCTTCCAGGCCCCTCTTGTCTCCTCCATCACCGACTCCCAGCTCTTCCCAATCTTCTCCACTACTATTCTTCCACCTTGGCTCCTGACGTCCACGGCATCGCCGACGTTTACTCCAACCTCCTCCCTAACTTCCTCGGGGATGGTTATCTGGTACCGCCGTGCTACTTTCACTCTCAACTCCTTCGGATTCCTATTGCGCTGATAGGATTATAAGCGTTTTGGCTGCCCACCCATGTCCTCACGAGACGATAGGGTGAAGTGCTGGATTTGGCGCTTCGGCGTGGCCCGAACAAACTCTGACAAGCAGGTTTCTGCTAGAAGCTTCCATTTCTCACTTTTCGGGCAGGGGTGCTGTTGGGCGCTCCGCATCCTCGGACATGGATTGGAAAATCTCATTTAAGGGCCCATGTGATTGTCAATACCGATGGAACGGATTGCAGGTGGCGACTTCGGCGACTTCCCAAGCCAATCAGAAAGAGGCTGCAAATACACGGGGACGGAGGGTCATCATCACAGTCATGGGGAACCAGATGGTGGTGGAGCTGCCCCAAGAGATCATCATGCCAGTTTGGCTCACATCATCGGGCGACCTTACGGCGAGAGGAATAATGAAAAAAAGGGCACCGACCACTTCACTTTACTGCCTGAGGTGGAATCTTCATCACTTGGAATCGCCTCTCGTTGCTCCAGGCAAATTGCCTAAGCCGTTTGAACTGGGCTACAAAGTTGTCATACCATTGCTGCGATGTGAACACCATCGCAGTGTTCACCTGATTCCAAGCACTCTGCGAAAAGTTCGTCGAGCCCTCCCAGCACCACGGTGGATTGTCGTCTGATACAACACCCTTGGTGTGACAGATGTACTTGCTTCCAGCAGGTGAGGTGCCAATCGTAACTTCAACGCCAGCATCGACCAGCCTCCGGACCTGCGGCTTCTGCATCGTGCCCTCCGACTGGGTGTGGTCCAGAAAGATGTGAATCGGGACGCTCTTCTTGTGCGCGGCAATCAGGTCGTCGATCATGGGTACCAGTGTGAAACCGTACGCGATGATATATGTTTCTCCGGGGTCGCTGATGTGATTGAGAAATTCCTGCTCCGCAGCCTTCCCGTCATCCGGGAGGAGGTAGCAGGTAATTTTGGCGGTAATCTGAAAGGGTGCTCCACCACCACCGTTCCCTGTACTACCATTCGTCGAATTCGTGGGGGCGTTGCTGTATGATTCCGTTTGGTGCCCGGTTTCAGGGATGATGGTTTGAGGTAGAGCAGGTTTTGCGCGGCTGGCTATCAAGGCGATCCCGGCTATCAGGAGAATCCCCCCAATTAGCTCTCCTGCCCCGACTACTGAACTTCCGATCCAGATAACAGGGGCGAAGTCGCCAAAGAACACGGTCACCAAGAGTGCTCCGATTCCCGATATCAGAAAGAGGACGCCGCTGACGAGCGAAAGGGGTCGCAAATTGTTACGTCACTTTTGAGTTGTCACCAAACCTTTAACACTTCAGTATCTCAAATCTGTATTTTGCTACTCGGTCACTTCGACCAGCTCGTCCTCTTCAATAATACCTGTTTTGGAAGCATCGAGAGTCGAACATAGTTCCCACTATGCACCGAGAATCAAGATTTAGTGTTTCAGAATCTCATAGAGTGACGCAGCGGACGGAGCATAGTCCTCAGACCACCAAAAAGGCAGGAAAAAGCATCATCGCAAGCAAGCCCGCCTAAAGAAGCCGCCCAAGGACAAGAAGAACCGATACCAGAAGGTAACCTGCGAGAACGTTACCTCTCAAATTCTGCGCCAGGATTGGCCCGATGACCGGCCTGAATTCTTCCACCACGATTGAACGGCCGGTTTGTGCTCAGAAGAACCAAAGACGGGGGCTTTAAGAAGGCGAAGCGTTTTATCGCGGCGATTGACCGAAGCGCCCGTGCCCGTCACGGTGCGCATGACGGAGATGCTCGCGAGGCATCTCGACTGTCAGAGCAACCTAACTGTGGACGCAAACAGCCTCGATGACCTGCTGTCTGAACTCGACAGGAGATACCCCGGATTCAGGGACAGTGTGTGCGACGAGGCTGGCAAGGTCCGAGTCTACGTGAACCTCTTCGTCAACCGAGAGCTGGTCGCGTCTCGCCCTGACGCGCTCATGTCGCGGCTCTCAGACGGTGACGAAGTGTATATCTTGGCGTCTGTCGCGGGTGGGGCTCGATAGACTCTTGCTGCTCGTAGGCACAATGAAGGGGGGATTCATCCTAGACGGCGATGCTTCTCGGAAGAAGTGGAAGCTGCGGGGGCCGTTCTTCGACGGCTACGAGACCTATGACATGGTTGGCGACCCGTCTGCAGGAAAGCCCGTGCTTTACGCGGCGGTGAACACTTGGACCTGGGGACCTGTCATCTACAAGAGCACCGACCTTGGGAAGGGCTGGAAGAGGGCCAAGGCCAGTCCGAGGTTCTCTCCAAAGAACAAGGAAGGGCTGGCGGTCAAGAGGACCTGGAACCTCCAGCCCGACGGTGAAGGGAGGGTCTACGCGGGAGCTGAGCCTGCCGCCCTCTTCGCGACCGACGACGAGTCGTCCTCCTGGGAAGGGTTTGAGAGCCTGAACTACCACAAGACGAGGAAGACATGGAACCCTGGCGCCGGCGGACTCTGTCTGCACACCATTGTGGTCAACCCTGCGAACAGGAAGAAGATTAGGGTCGGGATCTCTTCTGTCGGGGTCCTTGGAAGCGACGACGGCGGCGAGAGATGGCGTTTCATGAATAAGGGGATCCGAGCAGACTTCCTCCCGAACAAGTATCCAGAGTACGGCCAGTGCGTGCACAAGATGGACTTCCACCCTGGCAGGCCGGAGACGCTCTTTCTCCAGAACCACGGTGGAGTCTATATCAGCAAGGACTTCGGCGAAACGTGGAACGAGATTGGCAAGCGACTGCCGAGCGACTTTGGCTTTCCGATAAGCGTCCACAGAGGGCAGCCCGGGACGGCCTATGTCTTCCCCCTGGTCGGCATGGGGAGGTTCCCGCCTGACGGCGAGTTCCAGGCATGGGTAACCCGCGACAGCGGCAAATCATGGACGAAGAGCGACAGGGGTCTTCCCAAACATGCGTACTTCGGCGTCCTGAGGGAGGCGGTTGCCGTCGACGGCGAAGAACCGGGCGGCGTCTACTGTGGGACCACGACAGGCCAAATCTACTTCAGCAGGAACGACGCCAAATCGTGGGAGAAGATGGTCGACAATCTGCCGAGAATCAATTCCCTGTCCCATCTCGCGGTCTGAGGGTTGGATTGGACCGGCCCAAGGCGCCCTACGAAGATCTCGGTCTGTTGTCACTATTCTAGGGAGATGGACCAAACGGGGTCGGTCACGGCAGATGAAGCTGGCGGCTCCCCTGAATTTTCGGTCAGGAGTGCGGTCAGGTGCTCCACTAGTCGCGAATTGGAATATCTCTTTTAAGCGCCCATGGTCAGTGAGCCAACGACCTTGGCAAGACTCGCCACGAAGAACGAATCACAAACCCGTCGAACCAAGGCTCTTCGCTTGGCTCTTATCTTCCTCCCGATTGAGTATCCTCTACTTCTTTGCTCTTCCGGGGTACCTTGCCCTCCGGGGTTCCTACGGAATCACCTGGCTTTTCGGCATCCCTATGATGATCGGAACCATAATCTTCTTGCTCAGCTACTCGATGG
>VBPQ01000131.1 GCA_005877185.1 Nitrososphaerota archaeon | reverse complement strand
GTCCCGCCTGACCGTCAGCACCCAGGGCACCGACGGAGCGGCGCTTACCGACTATTGGGCCCAGCTGAACCAGAATGGCGTTACGGTGGCGAAGGGATACACCCCCGCTTCGTTCAGTCTCAATAATGGGCAGACGTACACTGTCGAGGCCGATGGCTACGGTTCATGTGCCTTCGCTTACTGGCTGGACACTGGAAGCACCAACAATCAGAGAACCATCTCGATAACGAGCGATACCTCACTGATCGCGGTCCTGGAGTGTACTTCCTAGCTTGCGATATCCTCGCGGGCGGAGGCAGGCATTCCTGATGGGGCTCGTCCCTCGGCGGAATGGGGTGCGCGCACGAACGGACGGGAATCAATCACACATAGGGATGGCCGGCCCCGTGGGGTTTGCACGCTAACATTGGTTCAACTCTTTCAGAAATGTTATAGGAAGCTTTGATCAGGAGGCCTCAGAAGACCGATGCGGCCTTCTTGAGCGCCGTGACAGTTTCGTAAAAGAGAGGCCCAAAACCTACCGGTGAGGTTGAAGACTGATAGCGGGGGCGTTAAGGATCTGTGCACCCAGGACGACACTCAGACTACGATTTTTACTCAACAAGAGGAGGAGGCTGTCTCTATGACGTTGTTCTGTCCATCATAAAAGGTCACGGTTACCCGCACGAAATCGAGATTTTGGGAGCCGATGTTCTTAACCTCTCCAACGACTGGACTATCTTCTTAACCTTTCCAACAACTTTGGTACAGCCCACATGGGTCTGTGCGGGGGCTTATCTACACACCCCGCTTACTCGGTAACATCAAATCGAACGCCCTACGAACGGTTTCATCTCCTTCGGTCTGAAGTTCGGGGAACGATATCGCGGAACTTCAGCGTAGACTCGCGCCGATAATGTTCACGGACATGCTTGGCTTCACCGCGCGCGCAGCGCAGCGAAATGAAGTGCTCGCGATGGGTCTGCTCGCTGAGAACAACCGCCTCATGCGCTCGCTTTTTCCCGAAGTATGACGGGAGGGAAATCAAGACGATGGAGACTCCTTCCTCGTCGAATTCTCAAGCGCGCTGGAAGCCGTCCAGTACGCTGTAGCGATACAGAAGGGGCTGCGCGAACGCAATCTCGGCCTTCCACCAGAAAGATGGCATTGGCCTCCCATGCGCGATGCCTTTCATCTAACGTGTGGTGGGGAAGGCAAGGGAGCGCGGTTACCTGAAAGAGGGGCTGAAACGGGAAGGAAAGAAAGAGACGGGAACGCTTAAAACGCCGTTGCGCCCCTGCGAAATAATTGCGTTTTGGGAATATTCTGCTCTCCTGCTTAATCCTCGTACTCTTGGCCTTGCCCGGTCCGCTTGGGACAGCCTACCCGACAGCGAAGGGGCTCTCCTCCCTCCAAAAGATCGACCCATCGCTCCTCAACAACGGGTCTGACTATGACAGAGTCATAGTCGAGACCAGCGGCGACACTAGCCTTCCCACGGGAAGCATGAGCCTGACCTACACCCTGGGAGGAGGGGGAGGGGGGTCGACGATGGCTTTCGGGACGGTCCAACGCTCCAAACTTCTCGACCTTGCAGCACTCCCCGGTGTAATCGGCGTCTTTCCAGACCTGAAGATAAACTACAACGATTCAAGACTCGACTCGACCCCTAGCCTGATTCAGACCGACATGTTTCGCGTCCGCGAAATCCTGGGCGTCAACAACGTGAACAGCTCCTTGGGGCTACAGGGAGACGGGGTCAAGGTGGCAATCGTTGACACTGGGACTGACTTCGCCAACCCCAACATGGCGACCGCCTTCGCGACCGACGCCGCCGGAACTCCGCTCGCCCTCGACCCGGACGGGGCGGGCATAGTCCTCACGAATACCACGCTATCGAAGTTCACAAACTCGACGGGCGTCTACCTGGATATGCTCAGGCACAAACAGGGCGTCAGGATCTGGATCTATCTCGGCGCCGCAACCTACCCGAACGTCGTTATTCCGGTGATATGGAACCTGACTGACTACAAGATCGGAGTGGACTCCACACACTCCATTGTATCCCAGAGCGGCGTCTACCACTTCGGCCTAGCCTTCGAGTGGACACCAGCCGGTTTTCTCTTCTTCCCCACCCTGGTGGTCGATTCTAAAGTCTCCGGTGTCTACGACACCGTCTACATGGACATGAACTCTGCGCCCTACATCTCGACCCTCTTGGTCTTCCAGCAACTCCACTTCACCACTCAGGCCGACTACAGTTTCTACGACGATGCTCCACACCACCTTGGCGATGGCAGCGAGGTGATCTCCGCCGACCTAAACGGAGACGGAATTCCTGACATCAGCGCGGGCCTCCTCGGGGCGCGCGTCTTAGACGCGTTTGGGGCGATTACCAATTCTAAGAGCAAGTTCGACTTTGACCTGGGCGCGCTCGACGGCTCCCTACTCGCTCCCATGGACCCGAAGGGAAACTACATCGGGGTGATGTACGACGTCCAAGGGCACGGCTCCCAGACCGCGGCTAACGTCGCGAGCAGCGGGAAGGAGGGGTACAACATATACGCGAACGGCACCAATTACAAGCTGACCGGGGTCGCGCCGCACTCAAAGATCATCGCAATCAAGGCTCTCTACATCGGGGATGTCCTCTTCAGCTGGATGTGGGCCAGCGGACTCGACTACGACGCTTCGCAGAAGCAGTGGGTCTACTCGGGAAACCACAGGGCAGACATCATAAGCAACAGCTGGGGCTTCTCCGCCTGGCCCCTCCTTGTCTCCGGCCTCGGTTACGACGTGGTGAGCGCTCTCGAGAACCTTTTATCGGTACCAGGTAGTATCGCCTCCAATTACCCCGGGACGGTCTTCACCCAAGCGATGGGGAACGGGGGACCTGGATACGGCACGATAACCACGCCGGCCTCGAGCTCTTTCGCGATTAGCGTCGGCGCCTCCACCAGCTGGCACACAGCGGCCCAGTTCTCCTCGACAGGGTTGTCCTACTACGGTGGTTCCTCGTCTTACTCGGACGACGTCATCGGTTGGTCGGACAGGGGGCCCTCACCGACGGGAGAGTCGAAGCCGGACGTCGTCAACGTCGGCGCCTTCGCGTTCACGCCGGAGGACGTCATGGCGGCGACCGGGAACGGGGCTGAGGCGTGGGCCTTCTTCGGCGGGACGAGTCAGGCGACCCCTCTCACCGCGGGGGTGGCCGCTCTCATAATCCAGGCCCTCCGCTCGAGGGAGACGTCCTTCGACGCCTTCACGGTGAAGAACATACTCATGAGCACCGCGAAAGACACGGGAAACGACCCCTTCGTCCAGGGTGCAGGGCGAGTCAACGCCTCGGCTGCTGTTTCATACGCGCTGAGCGGCTCTTCGCTGATGAAGGGCGTCTTCTCCGTATCGAATGACGCGACGTACCAGAATCTCCTCCAATCGCTATCGGGCTCAGAGGCATCGCTATCAAAGGTCGTGGGGCAACCTCTCTCCCTTCCTTCCCAGGGAGCGCCTGAGGAGAGCTGGTTCGCCGGGAACGTCGAACAGGGGACATCTTCAACCGCGACCTTCACGGTCCAGAATCCCTCCGCGGTTCAGATGGACGTCTCCCTCTCTTCGACCGCCTTCAGGCTGGTTGGTACCGCCAACTTCTCGAGGGTGAGCACTCCGGGCCAGAGCACCTTCGTAAACCTGACGAAGGCGATCGGGAAGATCCCCATTGGCATCGACCTGATGGTGGTCAGGGAGGACTTCCCGTTCAACGCTTGGTACAATTCGACCGTCTCGAAATACTACGCGGACGCCGTAACGCGCCTCAGGTTGCAGGTCTACAATTGGAAGGATAGTAACTTCGATGGCACACCCCAGACTCCGGAGACTTCCCTGATCAATACAGGCTATGCGTGGGGCGATGCGGAGGAGGTAAGGATAAGCGGTCCCGGGCTCAAGTTCACGGACACGCCCCTCGTCGGGGTCTACCAGAACCCGACCTACGATTCGTACTGGACGGGTGGTACGAACAAGTCCGCTTCACCCGTGACCTTCAACATCTACGTCTTCTACTACAAGAAGGTCAGCTGGAGCTGGGTCTCCTTCGACCGGATAGCTGTCCAGGTGGGTCCAGCCTCGAGCGCTCCCTTTCAGGCGACCGTCTCCGTGCCTGTCAACGCTTCAGCCGGGGTCTACGAAGACTTCATCACCCTCTCAGGTTCCAATGGACAGAGGACGCAAGTTCCCGTCTCCCTAGTGGTCCCCCTGAACCCGAGCAAGAAGGGCGTCCCGTTCGTCTTCGGCGCCTCCGCTGACGGCGTGATGTACGACAACGGTGCGGTTTACGGGGCGAGCGACTTCAGCTGGAGGTACGAGTCCGGTAACTGGAGAACCTACAAGCTGGTGGTCTCAGAC
>VBPQ01000138.1:4595-6368 GCA_005877185.1 Nitrososphaerota archaeon | reverse complement strand
TCGCTAATTTCGTCCGAATATCGTTATAAACCGGGCGGAGGGTGGCAGGAGGGAATTTCGGAGGTGAGCAGATGAACTGTCAGGAGTGCGATGGGCCTTTGGTTATTCCGTCTGACGCCATCCAGGGAGAGATCGTCAGTTGCGGAGACTGCGGCGCCTCCTACGAACTGGTGAAAAGTGCTAACCCCGAACTCTTCACCCTAAGACCAGCCGAGCTAGAAGAGGAAGATTGGGGAGAGTAGCCGACGGCTTCCTTCACAATCCTTTACGATACGATACGCTGGGAAGAGAAGGCCATCTCAAACGCTGCGAAGAAGAAAGGTGCCCCCCACACCCTCCTCGATTCAAAGGACCTTACCATAGAACTGAGCTCGGGAAGTGAGTTGGATGACCACATCGTCCTTCAGAGATGCGTGAGCTATTTCAGGAACCTGCACTCGACGGCCGCACTCGAGCACCTTGGACACAGAGTGGTCAACAACTTCACGTCTGCGTGGACTTGCGGAAACAAGCTCTTCTGCACCCTGGCGCTAATGAAGGGACGGATCCCGACCCCGAGGACGAGCCTCGCCTTCACCGAGGACTCCGCGATGAAGGCGATCGAGGAGATCGGCTATCCAACGGTCCTCAAGCCTGTCGTGGGGAGTTGGGGTAGGCTCTCCGCCTTGATCAAGGACCGCGACATGGCGAGCGCCATCCTCGAGGATAGGGAGCAGATGTTCCCCCTCTACCGGGTCTACTACCTTCAGGAATTCGTCAAGCGGCCCCCTCGGGACATCCGCACCTTCGTCATCGGAGGCGAGACCGTCGCGGCGATATACAGAACTTCGGAGGGGGGAGATTGGAGAACCAACACGGCGCGAGGGGGGAAGGCCTCGAACTGCAAGATAACAAAAGAACTCGCCGAACTCTCCCACCGTGCCGCGGAGGTGGTCGGCGGGGAGATCGTGGGTGTCGACCTGATGGAGAGTGCGGATGGTCTCGTCGTCCATGAGGTGAACAACACCACCGAGTTCAAGAACACCGTCCCTGCCACCGGCGTTAACATACCCTCCCTGATAGTCGATTACCTTATCTCCGCTGGGAAGAGATGAACGATGCGTGGCTGACAAAGCCTCCGACCTACTGGTCGACGTCCTCAGGGTCTACTCCCCGAGCGCCAGAGAAGGAAGGCTCGCTTCTCTCATCAAGAGAAGGATGGAGGTCGAATTCGGGTACGAGGATGTCCACACAGACGAGGCCGGAAACGTCGTCGCGGAGGTGGGGCGAGGAGAAGGAGGGAGCCGGACCGTCCTGTTATGCGGCCACATGGACACCGTTCCCGGCAACCTACCCGTGACAGTGAAGGACGGGAGAGTCTTCGGGCGGGGTGCCGTCGATGCTAAGTCTCCGCTCTGCGCGATGATTGCCGCGGGGTCCGCCATGCGGGACACGGGCATGAGGGTCGTCGTCGCCTGCGTTACGAGGGAGGAGGGGGACGGACTGGGGATTCAGAGCTTGATTAAGAGCGACAGGAAGTTCGACTTCGCAGTCTTCGGCGAACCCGGTGGAAACGACAGAATAACCGTCGGTTACCGAGGCAGGCTCGGAGTCACGCTCACGACCCACACCGAGGGTGGGCACGCCGGGTCGCCCTGGGCGCACGAAAGCGCGGTGGATGCTTCACTCTCGCTTCTCGAGAGACTGAAGAGGTACGAGCAGGAACACCAGGCGGCCGACGATCACTTTCGCTCCCTCTCACTCTGCTTGACGATGATAAGAGGGGGGACCTAT
>VBPQ01000138.1:0-4550 GCA_005877185.1 Nitrososphaerota archaeon | reverse complement strand
AAAAGCCAAGAGAGGATTCCACTAGATTTCAGGTGGAGTTCGAAGAGGGGACTGAGCCCTACGAGGCAGACACGACCTCCCCCTTGGTCAGGGCCTTCCGGCGCGCGATAATCCTGACGTCAAAACAGAGGCCCGTGATGGTTCGGAAGACCGGGACCGGGGACATGAACACCCTCGCAAGTCTGCGGGGGACCCCCTGCGTGACCTACGGCCCGGGGGAGGCCAGCCTCTCTCACACAAAACACGAGTCGGTCGAGCTGACCGACTACCTGAAGAGCATCTCCGTCATCACTGAGGCGCTCAGGCAGCTTGAGAGACTAGCCGGTTAGCTCTCTCTATCTTCCGTCTATCCCGCACCCATCCTGGAGGCCCTTCGAAATGTTGCGCGCCACAAGCAGGGGGCTGAGTAGGAGAACGGGTATGCTGACGACGACGAAGGCGAGCTGATAGGGCGAGAGCGCCACGGCCAACGAAGCGGCGGCGAGTCCACCCAGGCTGCTCCCAAGGAAGTAGCCCGCAGAGGTGGGGCAGGACGTGAAGAGTGCCACTGCCGCTCCGAATCCGCTGAGCCACATGCGCCTGGACCCCGTCGGTCTGTTCCTGAAGGCGAAGGAGGCGACCGCGAAGTTGAACGCGATGAGGATCGGGACGACGACGACGAGCAGCAGGTCTAGCGGGATCAGCTGCAGCCCGAGGTGGAGCTGAGGCAAGAGATAGACGACGATCATCGGAATCGTCCCGTAGCCTCCGCAACACGCAACCGCGCTCCAGCTCGTCGATGTGACGCCGTAGGCCTGTGCAAAGTCGACCGAGGGTTGGTAGACGATTATGCTGGAGACGACCGCGTAGAAGATGGCGTAGAGGATTCCCACGGCCACCCCGATTCTCACGTCTCTCCTCGATTTCACTGCGTTGACCAAGACCTCCGCAGCGCTCCATCTGCCGTCCGCTCGGCCGACGGACGGTTCGAGCCCCCGGTAGAGAGAGTACGACCCCAGCACGATCAGAAGGAGGCAGACCGACTCTAGAAGGAAAAAGCGTGCGACCTGCCCCCCCGCGGTTGTCTCCCCATCGGTCCAGATGACCGTCTGCGAGTAGAACCAGATCAACATCTGCAGAAGGACTAGTGTTGAGCCAGCGGCGACCGCGGCCGCGCCGATGCGCCCGTAAGCGCCGATCGGTTTCAACCTCCCCTCGCGACGGTCGGCCGCTTTTTAAGTTGACTACGCTACCTGAGAACCCTGTATCGCAGCCCCGCGCCCGCGAGTCCAGCCATGAGCCTCTTCGTGTGAGACCTGTTCTGCGTCTCGAGGCTGAGCACAACAGTCGCCCTCCCCAGAGGGACGTTCGAGCCCATCCTCTGATGAGCCACATCGACGACGTTGGCTTTCGCGTCGGCGACCGCATCGATGATCTCGCGGAGGGCACCCGGCCTGTCGGCGAGGGTGAACTCGAGCCGCAGCAACCTGTGTTCCATCTCCAGCCCCTTCGCCACCATCTGGTCAAGGGTATACATGTCGATGTTTCCTCCGCTTATCACGACCGCGCACTTCTTTCCCCTCACGTCGACCGCCCCCGACAACACGGCAGCGAGTCCAGCCGCCCCTGCCGGCTCCGCGAGAGTCTTCGCCCTCTCGAGCAGGAGAAAGATCGCCTTCGCAATCTCCGCATCATTGACGAGGACGACCCCGTCGAGGTACCTCTTCAGCAGCTTGAGCGTAATCTTTCCAGGCTCCTTTACGGCTATCCCGTCGGCGAGAGTCTCCGCCGGCGCTATCTTCTTCCCTCCCCTCTCTTGCCCGAGCGCCCTGTATACGGGCGGATAAGCTTCGGACTGTACCCCAATGATTTTCATCTTCGGATTTATCGCCTTCATCGCGACCGCGATACCGGAGGCCAGCCCTCCGCCGCCGACCGGGATTACGACCTCATCGAGCTCGGGTTGCTCATCGGCCATCTCGAGGCCTACCGTCCCTTGCCCCGAGATAACTTTCGTGTCGTCGAAGGCGTGTATCAGAACCTTCCCTTCTTTCCGCGAAATCTCCTGGGCCCTCCTCATCGCGTCATCGAAGGTCCTCCCGCTCAACAGGAGGCTTGCCCCGTATCCCTTCGTGGCATCGACCTTCGCGGGGGAGGCCTGCTCTGGCATCACTATAGTCGACTTCACCCCCAGGAGGGATGCCGAGTAGGCTACCCCCTGAGCGTGGTTCCCCGCGGAGGCGGCGACTACCCCTTTCCTCCTCTCAGCCTCCGACAGGGAGGAGATCTTGACGTATGCGCCCCTCGTCTTGAACGAGCCTGTCTTCTGAAGGTTCTCAAGCTTCAGGTAGAGCTCAGACGAAGTCAGCTCGCTGAAAGTCCTCGACCTGTCGAGAGGCGTCTCTCTCGCGACACCCTTGAGGACCTTCCCGGCTTCCTCGACATCGCCCAGCGTCACCTCGCTCATGCGAGTTTGCCTCTCTCGGCGAACGGGTCTCCAAGGTTCCAATCATCTCTTCCGTACCTCTCGTCGTAAAGCATCTTGGCCATCTCGAGCTCCTCGGCGGACGGCTGACTCGCTTCGAAAGGACAACCTCCTGACTCTTCCAGAACGGTCTTCATCTCTCGAAGGAACGTCTCGTACCTGACACGGGTGTTCGCCATCTTCGCAGGGTTGCTCCTGACGTACCTCTGCTCCGCCACTTCTCTCAGGGGGGTCGTCACTCTCTCGACCTCCTTGAGGTCAGCGCTCGCGAGAAGAGTTCCGTGGCAGAGAAGACCTCTGTTGGAGATGTAAGCGGCCATTCCGCACGTCTTCCCTTCCTCGTTGACGATCCTGTTCGGGAGGTCGAACCTGCTCTCTACTCCGCAGTTCCTCAGCGCCCTGACCACCACCGAGGAAGCGAGCCGGAAGACGCCCCGAGGGTCGCGTTCGAACGCAAGGCCGCTACCATCGAACCAGGCCGGGATGAAGAGTGACCAGTTGATGTTTCCAGGTCCGTTGTAGACCGCCCCGCCGGCCGTGAACCGTCTGACGATCGGAATCCGCTTCTTCGTGCAGTAGGCGAGGTCGGTTTCAAGACTCGCGAGCTGGGCCCTCCCTATGATGACGGAGAGGTTGTTCCGCCAGACCCTTGCGGTCACTCTGTTCAGCCCCCGAAAGATCGCTTCCTCGAGTGCGAAGTTTGCGTATGGGTCCGTGCAGCTTGCGCTTAGAAACCTCCCTTCCAACAATGGCACCCAGCCGAGCGGGCGGTGCGTTAAGAGTTTTCAATGGCCGACGGAAGGCGGGGACGACGACGCTTCCTTGCCCTTCAGATTTCTCGACAACGTCGCGATCGCTGACGTCGCCTTCGAGGCGAGCGGGAGAACGCTCCCTGCCCTCTTCGAGAGCTGCGCGAGGGCTCTTACGGAGGTAATGGTCGACAGGAGAAGCGTGAAACCCCGGGAGGTGGAGAGGATTACCCTGACCTCTGATAGCGCGGAGAACCTCCTCTACGACTTTCTGACAGACCTCATTATCAGGAAGGACGTCGATTCGATCCTCTTCAGAGACTTCCGAGTCTCCCTCGACAAGTCAGAAAGGAGGCTGAAGTGCGTCGCGAGGGGTGAGGTGATCGACAGGAAGAGGCATCGCCTGAGAAACGACGTAAAGGCCGTGACGACGCACCTCTTCGGAATCAGGAAGTCAGCTCGCGAGTTCTCGGCGACCGTCGTCCTCGACATATAGCTCCAAAGACTTATAGTCGCGGACTGCCGTCGCACCATCAGGTGGGTTCTTGCTTGCTTAGCAACGTCGATATGAAACAGATTTCTGACGTCCTGTGGGAGATTCCCCCGAGCTACAAGCCGGGGATGAGAGTCCCCGCACGGATCTACGCCAACCGGGAGCTCCTCCAGGCGATGGACAGGATCGTCTTCGAGCAGGTCACCAACGTAGCCTGCCTACCAGGGATAATTCGCTACGCGTACGCGATGGCAGACGCCCACTGGGGGTACGGCTTCCCTATCGGCGGCGTCGCGGCATTCGACGTTGAGAAGGGCGTAATCTCTCCCGGAGGAATAGGATTCGACATAAATTGCGGAATGCGCCTAGTCAGGACGAACCTGAGGCTCGGCGAGGTAAAACCGAGGGTAAAGGAGCTTGTCGACCTTCTCTTTCAGCTCGTTCCCGCGGGCGTCGGGGTAAAGGGAACTCAGAGGTTCGCCGAGACTCAATTCGAAGAGATAACTCGGTGGGGTGTAAAGTGGTGCGCCGAGCACGACCTAGCGTGGGAGGATGACCCCAGCCACGTCGAGGAGGGAGGGTACATCAAAGGCGCCGAGCCCCGCAACGTGAGCGGGCAAGCGGTGAGCCGCGGCATCAGCCAGTTCGGAACCCTGGGGTCGGGGAACCACTACCTCGAGATTCAGGTCGTGGACCCAACTCGGTACTTCGACCCAGAGCTGGCTCGCCACTTCGGGATCGTCCATGAAGACCAGGTCGTCGTGATGATTCACTGCGGAAGCAGGGGGTTCGGCCACCAGATCGCGACAGATTATGTCAGGAACTTCGAAGGGGGGATGAAGAG
>VBPQ01000137.1 GCA_005877185.1 Nitrososphaerota archaeon | reverse complement strand
GAGTACCTTGACATCTGCGAGAAGGTAGAGGGGGAGATAGTCCAGAGGGGCGGGCGAGTCGCCTTTCCGACAGGCGTCGGGGTGAACAGCGTCACTGCGCACTACGCGCCTCAGGCGGGGGAGAGCGGCAAGGTCGGGGAGAAGGACGTCGTGAAGGTCGACTTCGGGGTCCACGTCGATGGGTATGTCGCGGATACATCGATCACCACCACTTACAACCCCCAGTACCAGCCGATGCTGGAGGCGACTGAGAGGGCCCTCCGCGCCGCCATCGATGTGCTGAGGCGCGACCGGAGGATAGGGGAGGTGAGCAAGGCGATCTACTCCGCGGCGTCTCGCTATGGTTTCAAGACGATAAGCAACCTGAGCGGGCACACCCTGGACAGATACGTCGTTCACGCGGGGAAGAGCATACCCAACGTCTACATGCCGAACCTTCCGACCCTCAAGAAGGGCGAGGTCTTCGCGGTGGAACCGTTCCTCACGACACGGGAGGCCGAGGGGTACGTCGTCGACTCTGACATCGAAACAATATTCGCGCTCGTCGGGAGGCGGAGGATCGGGAACGGAGAGCTGGACGCCCTGGTGGAGATGATCTGGGGGGAGAGGAAGACCCTTCCCTTCACCCCGAGGTGGTTCCTGAAGGACTACAGGGAGGCCAGGCTCTTGTCACTCCTGAAGGAGCTCGCGAAGAAGAAGGTCATCAGGTCTTACGCCACCCTCGTCGAGGCCTCAGGCAAGCCTGTCGCTCAGTTCGAGCACACGATGGCTCTGGATGAGGAGGAGGGGCTGGTAATTCTTACTTAGGAGGCTTCGTCGTCTCGGCGTAAATCAGGCTTATCCGGGTCTGATTGCCGCACTTCGTGCACTTCGCTCCATCCTTGGTGATGTAGTCACCGGTCTGAAACTCCCGCTTTGTCTTCTGCCCGCAGACGGGGCACTCTTCTATCGTGAAGACTGTGTACTTTTGCTTCTTTTCCACGACCGACTTGGAGCCTATCATCACTGACTCACCCCGAGGGTGTTCCCGATTCCGGCGATGAGGACGTTGTCGCCCTCCTTGGTCTTCTCCTCGATCACCCTGTTGAGCAGAGTCATGACCTTGTCGGACGCCTCGGCTATCTCCTTCCTCATCGCTGTTATGGCCTCCAGAATCGACTGCTTGACCAGAACCGCGTAGATGGGAATCTTGTGTTTCGCGGCGACCTCCTCGATCTGGTACTTCTCCACCCCGATGCCCCCGATTGCCGCCCCGACGCCCTCGGCGATCTCGCCCGTCTTCTCCCCCTCGAGCTTCAGGGCCGCATCGATCATGATGATCGCGCTGGGTTTGACACCCATCTCCTCTATGACGTGCCTTATCCCTACCCCCGGCTGACCCACGTAGGCCATCGGGCCCTCCGCCTTCACCACGTAGAGCTTTCTCCCCTTGTACTCATTGACGGCTAGGACGGTGTCTCTCGCGATTGTCTGCTTCTCGCGCCCGACCATGAAGCGCGAAGCGATGACCGCGCCTATGCCGTCCCCTAGTGGTTGGGCGAGCTTGAAGGTGTCGACCGCGCTGACGAGAGCGTCCGCCTCCTGGATTATCATTGGCATCAGCATCTGCAGCTGTACCAGCATGAAGTAGGAGTTCGTCTTCTTCCCGAGCAGGTAAAAGTGTCTCACGATCTTGTGTATCGTGTTCAGTGCCGTCGCCGCCTCGAGAAGATTTTCAGAGACAGACACCGTGACGGGGTTCTTGTCACCCACTATCGTCCCGACCTCCTGCCTGACTCTGTCGTCTCTCGTTGTCACCACGTGGTCGATCTTCCCGACAATCCCGTTCGGGTCTATGTCAACGGGCATGATTGTTATGTAGTCGAGGAACTGGCGCCTTCCCGGTGGACATCAGGTAGTCGATCGTCTCCTTTCTCGCCCTGTCCTTCATCACCTTGAGTCTTGTAAGCCCGCGACCTATCTCGTTCAAGGCAAACCAGACCTGAATCCTGGGGGCGTAGAGACCGTAGGCGACGAAGACGAGAAGGCTCACCACGTAGAAGATGCTGTTGAGGTCCAACCCAATTTGGAGTGGCGAAACCCAGATTCCAGACAATAAATTACACTCGAAGAGCGCGGTGGAGGGGCTTGGTCTTAAGGATTCCGTATCTACAGTCCGTCTTCTGCGGAAAGTGGGCGCCGGCAGTTGAGAATTGAGGAAGGATAGGGGATGCTTCCCGATGGCGCCCTGCCACGACAAGGAGCGTGTCTCGGAAGTAAGCTTGACAAGCGTTGTAGGAGCTAAAATACTAATTTGTGCTTTGTTGATGTTGGCGCGTCCACGCATTCCAGTACCGGAACCTCGGCAACTTGCCGAGGCACTCAAGCAGTTCGTCACCATCGAAGGCGTCGCTAGTAGATTCGACGTCTCTTTCACTACCGCAAGGAAGTGGATCATTGATTCGGGTTTGAACTCGGTCTATGAGTCACCTGCACATCAGAGGCTTCTGAAGGGTATCATTTCAGAAGGTCCTCTAAGGGCAGTTAGACACAGAATCGATTTAGACCTTGAGAGAAGACTGAAAGATGTTGGTGACCGCAAGCTCCCTAGTAAGGGCGATGGTAGACGATTTCACTCTACGCTACGCGCATCGTAGGAGCGGCCATCGGAAGCGTTACGTGCCAGTTCTCAGCCTTCTCATGTACGACCTTCCGCCGGTGAAACAGGTTGGCGATCTTATGGGGGTTCGAGTTAAGTTGCGTTACCGCAGAGCGAAGAGTGGCGTTTTGGTCCCGTGTTGGGCGGCTGAAACAAACGGCTATAGGGCTTATCGAATTCTATTGATTGTCCACCCTTTTCTGGTGGGTCAGAAAGCGTTCCAAGCCGAGATTGCCTTAGCAGCGGGTCCGATTACAGATGTCGCAACCTCCATGGACAAAGCGCTGTACAAAGAGCGGCTACTGTCAAGCATTCCGATGAGAGTAGGGTAGGTGCCGGCATCACCACTTCCCGAGCCCTCTCGGAGCTCAGTAACATGATGACGACGTGCGGTTTGACTTCTCCCCCTCTTTCGAGTCTGGGTTCGGAATGAGTCCAGGTCGGACCCGCACGCTATGGCCGGCTGGTCGCGGGAGCCTTCACGGCGTAATTTAAGATTTCTGAACCCGCTCTCCAAGAGATTTTAAGGCGTCGAACTTCTCGAGAAGCGCATGCAGAGAAAGCTTCTCGACATACTCGCCTGCCCGATCGACAAGAATTATCCGCTCGAACTGATGGAGTTCAACCTGAAGGACGAGATAATAGTCGACGGTGTCCTTCTCTGTGGGAAGTGCAAGAGATTCTACCCGATAATCGACGAGATCCCAGTGATGCTCCCAGACGGGTTGAGGAACAGGAAGGAGGACCTCGATTTCCTGAACAGGTGGAAGTCGAGGCTGCCCAGGTCGGTCGTGGAAGAGGGGAAACCCTGGAACCTTAGGAATGCGTGACTCAGGGGAAACTTAAAACAACGCTTCGAGCGATTCGTGAGAGAGGGGGACGTAGCCTAGCAAGGTGCAAGGGTGGATCTTTGCCTTGGCCCTAGAGAGGCATGGCGACAGGCTCCAGTGCAGTTCAAGAAGTCTGATGACACGGAAACGTGGATGATGTCGCAGTGGAGCGGCAAAAGATACCTGTAGATCGCCGGTTCGAATCCGGCCGTCCCCACCACTAAAGTTAATCGACCCCGTCTAGTCCGTCTCTACCGACGCCGTTCTGGGGGTACAAAGAACCGAATGATATTTCAACTCGCCCGAAAGGCTCCCTAACCTAAGAATCGATCAATGCCTCATACATTTGGAGGGAAGAAGGTCAGGGAGCCTGGTGCCCAGAGGAGGAAGATGATAAGGATCGTCGCAGTGGCAATCGTCGCCATCATCGCAGGAGCTGGATTGTACATCTACATATCCAACACTTACATATCCACGCAAAGCAGCACCTCAACAACGGAGACGACGAGCTGCACGACCGGGACACTTGTCTTGGGGGCTCCCAAGGGACCCTACGCCAAGATCAACACGAGTCTGGGATGCATCGAGGTTCAACTCTATCCATCAGCGGCGCCCAAGACAGTCGCCAACTTCATCAACCTTTCACAGACTGGATTCTTCAACAACCTGGTTTGGCACAGGATTGAGAGCGACCCCTCGTTCTCCTTGATACAGACTGGAGACCCGAATACCCGTAACGGCACGGGGGACAGGTCTACATGGGGAATGGGCGGTTCCAGCAAAACTGTTCCGTTGGAAATCAACAGCACCCTGCACAACTACGTCGGGTATCTTGGAATGGCGCGAACGTCAGACCCCAATAGCGGAAGCTCGCAGTTCTACATTAACCTTAGCAACAATACAAGCCTCGACGGCCAGTACACTGTGTTCGGGAAGGTGATTAGTGGGATAGAGATCGCCCGCGCCATCGACAAAGTTCCTGTCAATTCATCCCACCAGCCGATTACCCCGGTCTTCGTTACGAGTATAACGATTCAAGACACGCCCTGAGAAGGTCCGTCGCTTCAGTCGAGCCGCCGACCGGAAAGATTGAATTCTCGGCCCCTCCTGGTACTACCGTTAATTAGTTCACTCGAAGGGCCGAGGCGAAGGAAGAGGTCGGCAGATGGGAGAGACCCGAGCCAAAAAGGAAGGCCAGTTCGCATCGGTTCCGCGCGGAGTGAAACTGCTCATCTTCTCGCAGGTCATGAACAACTTCGCCTTCGGCTATCTCCTCATCTATGTCTCGGCCTACCTGCTTGAAATCAAGGTCGGAGCCGACGTCATAGGCGCAATAATAGGCATCCAGGGCATAGTCCTGGTTCTCTCCGGGGTGCCGCTCGGGCTGCTCTCCGACCGCAGAGGAAGAAAGTGGTTCCTCATCGCCGGGAATCTTTTGTTGGCACCGGTAATCCTCATCTTCGCCTTTACGGACAGCGTCACCCTCTGGCTGATCGCGTCGGCTATCGGAGGCCTCGGAGAAGCATCGGCTCTCTCGTCCTGGAATGCCATAATCGCCGACCGGACGGACCTTGGCAATAGGGACGGGGCATTTTCGTTGTCGTTCATCGTTTCGAACCTCTTCCTCTCCATCGGCACCGCCCTCCCTTTCTTCTTCCCCCTCCTAGAAACCGCGATGGGATTGAGCTCTTTGGTGATTCACCGAGAAGCGCTCGTCGTGTTGGGCTCCGCAAATTTCCTGGCACCCTTGGTCATCTTCGCTCTCTTGAGAAACTACAAGGAGAAGATTGTCACAAGGGACGAGACGTCTCGAAGGGGGAACATCAGGCTCCTCTTGAGGTTCTCTGGGATAAACAGCCTGATCGGGTTGGGGGCAGGACTGATCATTCCGCTTATCGGGACGTGGCTAAAATTGAAGTTCGGCGTTCCTGACACTTTCAGCGGGCCGTTCCTCGCCGTTTCGGGAATAACGATTGCGTTTTCAGCTGTCGGCAGCTCGAGATTGTCGGCGAAGTTTGGCCTCTTGAAATCGATAGTCATGACTTCCGGCGGCTCCACTCTCTTCATGTTTAGCCTCGCGTTCATACCGAGCGTCTTCGTCGCGGGAGGCGTCTACATCGTAAGGGCAGCGATGATGAACATGTCAGCACCCCTGATGGACTCGTACCTCATGGGAATCATCGCCCCCGAAAGGAGAGGGCTTGCCAGTTCAATCAGCGCAATCATATGGCGACTCCCGAACAGTGTCAGCACGATCGTGGGCGGCTTCCTCCTCGCCTCGGGGAGGTACGACCTCCCCTGGATAGCCGCCTCCCTGCTCTACGCCACGGCGATAGGGATACTCTACGTGAACTTCAGGAACATAAAGCCTGAGGGATAGCTTGTTAGGGCTCGTCCTCATTTTTCTTTCGCTCTATCTTGTGTTCGGCCGCACGAATCTCCTTCTCCACCTCTCCGAGGCCTTGACGCCAGATCGTAGCTAGAGCGGGGCCGAGAATAAAGACGAGGGCAGTGACCACGGAGCCGACGCCGACGAACGCCATGAAGGACGCAAATATCTTCCCCACGTCGGTCGCCGGGGCGTTGGGCGGACCCTCCGCCGTGACGAGCATGCTCGTGAAGTAGAAAGAATCTATGTATGCCCACCCCTCGAGGAAGTGCATCCCGAGGGTACCCACAGCGAGCACCACGACGATCAGGATGACAGAGTAGAGCGCGCGACGGCGAAACCTTCGGCTCCTACCAGGACTGGTGGTGTTGGTCCCCACTTTCCGACCTCCTCGCCCCATGTCAGAAATTCGGAGGCAGATAGTTTTTCTGGACGAGCAACTCCTCGTGTCCCTTTATGTAACGCCAGAGGATGTCGGCCTTGCCGTCGTCAAAGTCCCAAGGCGCGACGAGCACCAAGTCATTCTCCCTGATCCAGACGCGTCGCTTCATCTTCCCTCTAATTCTGCCGAGGCGCACCTTCCCGTCGACGCACTTCACGATGACGTGGT